>JBNMNZ010000094.1:0-6500 GCA_051276605.1 Polaribacter sp.
GCCATGGAAACTGCCGGAAAGCAAGTTGATGATGATGACTTACGTGAATTGATGAAAGAAAACGGAATCGGAAGACCCTCTACCAGAGCAAGTATTATTGAGACGCTGTTTCGAAGAAAATACATTGAACGTAAAAAGAAGTTAGTTTTAGCGACGCAAACAGGAATTGATTTAATTAATATTATTGATAACGAACTCTTAAAATCAGCCGAATTAACTGGACGTTGGGAAAAACGTTTAAAGGAAATTGAAAGAGGAGAGTTTAACGCAGGAACCTTTATCAATAACATGAAAAAAATGGTGGATGAATTGGTGTATGAAGTTCGTTCAAACAAATCTTCTAAACGAATTTCTGCTGTTTCTAATGTCATTGCGAGAGAAACAAAGCAATCTAAAGAGGTTTCTCCACAAGGTCGAAATGACAAAAAAACTAAAAAACAAGTTGTAGGAAAAACTTGTCCGAAATGTAAAAAAGGAACTCTTTTAAAAGGTTCTTCTGCATACGGATGCTCTGAATATAAAAATAAATGTGATTTAAAAATTCCGTTTGAAATTTACGGAAAGAAAGTTTCTGAAAATCAATTGATAAGATTGGTAGATAAAGGCTGTACAACCAATTTAAAAGGTTTTAAAACAGCTAATGGCCTTGTAGAAGGTTTAATTCGTTTTGATGATCATTTTACGTTAAAATTAGAACAAAAGAAACAAGCTGTCTCTTCGAGTGCCGTCGAAAAGTCTTCCGATAAAATTGATTGTCCCAAATGTAAAAAAGGAAGTATTTTAAAAGGAAAAACCGCCTATGGTTGTTCTGATTATAAAACGGGATGCAATTTTGTTTTCACGTTTGAAAATATCAAAAGATTAGCCAACGGAAAACAATTAACAAAAGAATTGGTTCTTCAAATATTGAAAAGTTAATCTTTTCTAATGTTTGTCATTTTAAAATGAGCTTTTTTATAAATCGTTAGCTTCGTCTGAATGACAAATAAAATACTGAATACCAGATAATTGAATAATTTCATATTTTTTTACGTGTTAATTTTAAAAAATTATTATCCTAAAATATTGTTTAGACCTCTATTATTATCTTAAATTTATAAAAAATTTAAGCTTTTTATTTAATGAATTTTACAAACCCTTTGGTATATGGTGTCCCTTGTTTTTTAGGACTCATTTTAGTTGAATTAGCCTACAGCAAACATCATAAAAAAGAAAAGAAAAAAGACCTCTATAAATGGAAGGATTTAGCAGCTAGTCTTACAATGGGAATTGGTTCTGCAATTTTAGCATCTTTAACAAAAACCATTGCAGCCATCGTTCTCTTTAATTTTGTATATGAGGTATTTAACCCAGTTTTAGAGGGTGTTCGCACAAATATTATGGGCTATGAATCTTTTGGATACGCTTGGTATATTTGGATAATTTGTCAATTATTAGATGATTTTAGCTATTATTGGTTTCACAGGCAAAATCATAATATTCGTTTTCTTTGGGCAGCACATATTGTTCATCATTCTTCAGATAATTTTAATTTAGGAACTGCTGTAAGAAATGGATGGTTTACGATTCTTTACAAACCTTTTTTTTACATGTGGATTACTGCCATTGGTTTTCCTCCAGAAATGCTTGTCGTTTGTTTGGGAATTGAAGCTTTATGGCAATTTCAATTGCATTCAGTTTATGTACCCAAATTAGGATTTTTTGAGAAAATATTTAACACCCATACGATGCATCAAGTTCATCATGCTAAAAACATGGAGTACATGGATAAAAATCACGGTAGTTTTTTAAATATTTTTGATCGGGTTTTTGGAACATGGAAAGAACTCGATGAAACAATTGATATAAAATATGGCGTAACTCATGCTCCCAACTCATATAATCCACTGACTATTTTAACACATGAATATAAAGATATTTGGAGAGATATGAAAAAGTCAAAAAACTGGTATCATAAATTCATGTATGCATTTGCTGCACCAGGATGGAGCCATGACGGGAGTACGCTTACAATTAAGCAGACACGAAAAATGATGAATTAATCAATCATATTTTTTAAATAAAACTGCTCTACTTTTTCTCGAGCCCAAGGTGTGGTTCTTAAAAACTTTAAACTCGATTTATAAGTAGGGTTATTTTTAAAAGCATTAATATTTAAAGTATCTCCTAAATCTTCCCAACCATATTCTAAAAACAATTGTTCTAACATGGTTGCTAATTTTATTCCGTGTAAAGGATTATTGGGTTGGGTTGTGCTCATTTATTTTATTGAATTCACTATTTCTACTATTTCATCAGAACTAAAAATAGACTGATTTGTATCACTTTTAGCAAGTTGTTGCATGCAACTTGCAATTTTTTCTGGAGGAATCATTTTATATTTTTTTAAACTCCCTAAAAACAAAGGATTAATTATACTCATTATTCCTTTACCAATCCTCTCTCCTACTCTAATTTCATTACGATTACCTCCAATTAAAGAAGGTCTTAAAATATAGGTATTCTTGATCTTTTGCTTTAAAACATCACGTTCCATTTCACCTTTTGTTTTATTATAAAAAACAGTGCTCGATGCATTTGCTCCCATTGAAGAAACGACTACAAATGTACTAATGTTATTTTTTATGGCAAGTTTTGCTGCGCTTACAGGAATTCCATAATCAATCGCTCTGTATACTTTTTTATCTTTTGTTTTAGAAGCGGTTGTACCAATGCAACAAAATACTTCGTCTGCTGTAAAACGTTCTTTATACTTGTTTAAATGGAGTATATCTAAAACATGTTCTTCAATTTTATCTGACTGCATGGCAACAGAATTCCTAGAGAACAATTTAATTTTTGTATAGGTTTTATCTACAATGAGTTTTTGTAAAAGGAGACCACCAGTTAAGCCGGTTGCTCCTAAAATAATTGCTGTTTTACCCATTATTCATCTAGATTTGGTAAAATAAAATCATCCAAAACAGATTTTTTAGCCATCATTTTTTCTATTTCTTCAGTAGTTCTTGGCGCTTCTCCGGATAAGTTTATTGGCCCCTTTTTAGTCACTAAAATATCATCTTCAATTCTAATTCCTATTCCCCAATATTTTTCATCACAATTACTTCCATCAGGGATGTAAATTCCAGGTTCCATCGTTACTACCATGTTCTCCTCAAAGTTTCGGTAATTCCCTGGATCATGAACATCTAAGCCAATATGATGCGAAGTTCCATGAGGAAAGTAGTTGTGTTTTTCATCCGCAGATTTTATAATTCCTAATTGAAACAATCCTTCATTAATAATTTTTATAGCAACTGCTCTTGGCGCTTGCATACTTGCACCAATTGTGTACAAAGCAATGCCTGCTTCTTGCGCTTCATATACTAAATCATAAATTTCTTTTTGTGCTTTATTGAATTTACCGTTTGCAGGAATTGTTCGAGTTACATCTGCTGTAAATCCTCTATATTCGGCACCTAGGTCCATTAAAACCATCTCATTGTCAACCTTGGTTCTGTTATTTTCTATGTAATGTAAAATACAACCGTTATTTCCTGCACCTACAATAGAAGGATATCCTTCGTATTCTGCACCGTATTTTTTGTACACAAATTCATGAATTCCTTGCAATTCAGTTTCAGACATATGAGGCTTCATCGCTTTCATTACTTCTATTTGTCCAATCGCAGAAATACGAACAGCTTTGGTTAATAATATTAATTCTTCAGCCATTTTCACCTCTCGCATGGTTGCCAAATTAGCAGCTAAAAAAGATAAATCTATATTTGTTTTAGGTTTTAAAGCAAGCGATACCTTTTGTTTAAACTCTTTTTTTAAATCATCAGTTGTTGCCGCTTTATACCCTTTAATTAAGTCATCATCATTGATTTCAGGAGAACGTATTGCCAACCTATCTATGATACGAATTACATTTGCGCTACTTTCTACTGGGGTTTCTGCAATATTACTGTACACGTATTCTTTTATTCCTGATAAGAATATAGAAGGATCATAATCCGCTTTTATTTTAAAACTTTTTACCAAATCAAAAACATCTGCACCAGCTAAATCTCTATAATCATCTTTAAACTTTTCTATGAATACTTTATTAAATTTCTTAAAATCAATCGTAGATTTTAAGAATTCTTCTACATTCATAGCCATTTCAAAACCTAATTCTTTAATTGCACCTTCCGTTCCTAATCTTTTTCCATTCCATAGTTCTGCTCTTTTATCTCGTTTTTGAACGTACAAAATTTCATTATAAGGCTTTCCGTTTTCATCTGTTTGATTCTCAGAAAACAAGACTAAAACTCCATTTGGTTCTCTATAACCTGTTAAATAATAGAAATTTGGGTCTTGATGAAAAACATAATCTACGTCATTCGCTCTATTTCTAAGAGGGTTCGCGAATACAACGGTTACAGAATTGATAGGCATTTTAGAACGTAAAACTTCCCGTCTATCTTTATGAAAATTTTTCGATAAATAATCTATTGGTACTTGTGCAAATCCGTTTAAAGAAAAAGTTAAAAAAGCAACAATTATAATTTTAAAAAACTTCATAGTAATCGGTTTATTCGTTGGATTATCAAATGTAACAATATTTCTTTTTGATTTTAAAATATTAACAAATTATTCGTGATTGTTTATTACGAATTTTTCAATAATTTAGCACAAAATAAGGGAAATTTATAAGTAAGAATTAAATTCGTTCTTTAAAAAAAGTTTTTCTTTAATTAAAACATTTTATAGCATGAAAAATATTGCATTACATACAATTCACGAAAAATTAGGAGCAAAAATGGTGCCTTTTGCAGGGTATAATATGCCTGTTCAATACCAAGGTGTAACGGCAGAACATCTTACTGTTAGAGAGTCTTTAGGTGTTTTTGATGTAAGTCATATGGGTGAGTTTTTGGTTGCAGGTGAAAATGCCTTAGCATTAATTCAGAAAGTAACTTCTAATGATGCTTCAAAACTAGAAATTGGTGACGCACAATACAGTTGTTTTCCTAATGAAAATAATGGAATTGTAGACGATTTAATCTGCTATAAGATGAAAGAAAATCAATATTTACTGGTAGTAAATGCTTCTAATATTGAAAAAGATTGGAACTGGATTTGCAAGTATAATGAAGCATTCGGAGCAAATTTAAAAGATGTATCTGATGATTATTCTTTGTTAGCCATTCAAGGTCCAAAAGCGGTTGAAGCGATGCAATCTTTGTCTTCTTTAGACCTAGCAGGCATTTTATTTTACAAATTTAAAATCGGTGATTTTGCCGGAATCGAAAACGTAATTATTTCTGCAACCGGTTATACAGGTTCTGGCGGATTTGAAATATACTGTAAAAACGAGGACGCTGTACAAATTTGGAACAAGGTTTTTGAAGCTGGCGCAGATTATGGCATCAAACCGATTGGTTTAGCTGCAAGAGATACTTTGCGTTTAGAAATGGGTTACTGTTTGTACGGAAATGATATTGATGATACAACTTCACCAATAGAGGCAGGTCTGGGATGGATTACAAAATTCACGAAAGATTTTGTAAATAATGAAGCATTAGCAAAACAAAAAGAGCAAAAACCAGATCGTAAATTAGTTGCTTTTGAATTAGACGAAAGAGGAATTCCAAGACATGGTTATGATATTGTAGATGGAAACGGAGCTGTTATTGGAAACGTAACTTCTGGAACGATGAGCCCTTGTTTACAAAGAGGAATTGGAATGGGATATGTGCCAAGAATAATGGCAAAATCTGGGTCACAAATTTATATACAAGTTCGTAAAAAAGCAATTCCTGCAACTATTATAAAGCTACCCTTTTATAAAGTATAAAAATAGTTCTTGAAAATAATATATAAAACGGCATATTTCACATCTAAGGGATATGTCATTTCTCTATTTAAAAGCTTATTTTTACTAACGGAAACAGCGGTTAATTAAAACCTAACAAAATAACTAAAATGAGTTTTTTAAAAGCAGAATGGAGAAAATTAGCTTTTGCTAATTACGAAGTTGATCCGAATGTTTTAGCACAATATGTTCCGCCAGGAACAGAGCTTGATTTATGGGAAGGTAAATGCTTTGTTAGTTTAATTGGATTTATATTTCTAAATACTAAAATATTCGGGATTAAAGTTCCCTTTCATAATACTGTAGAAGAAGTAAATTTGCGTTTTTATGTAAAACGTTTTGAAAATAATACATGGAAACGTGGTGCAGTTTTTATCAAAGAAATTGTATCCAAACCCATGCTTACGTTTGTTGCAAACACAATTTACAAAGAACACTATGAAACCATGCCCATGAAATACAAATGGGAAGAAAATAGCAAAAATAGAAGTGTGGCATATCATTGGAGAAAAAATAAGATATGGCAATCTTTTAAAATTACCGCAGCACTTAAAACTTCAGAAATTGAAGAAAATAGTGAGACTGAATTTATTACCGAACATTATTGGGGCTATGCAAAAGTAAATGATACTGTTACCAATGAATATGAAGTTACCCA
>JBNMNZ010000095.1:0-6459 GCA_051276605.1 Polaribacter sp.
AGTGCAAGCTATGGATTGCCTTTAGGTGAAAATGGTGGTTTTATTACATTTTCTGGAGATTTTGATGTGCGTGAAGCCTACAATAGAATGAAAGAATGGGAAGGCGGTATTTTTAACGGATATAATGTTGTTGAAAGATTAGCAAATGCTAGTAATGCTGAGTATTCTTCTGAATTCTTATCATTAGCCAATGGAGTAGACGGTTCTACATTGTCAGGAATAAACGGTTTACCGATTATAGACAATTTGAAAGGTTTTGCAAATGCGGCAGGTTATGCTACAACTGCTGGAGACGGTTTTTCTGAATTACAAACGATACTAGGGGCAGATGCAACTACTTCTGAATTAGCAGCAAGAGGGCAGAAAAGAACAGATTATAATATGAGAGTAGGACAATCTAAAGTGAGAGGAGGTAGATTTTTCGCCAACTTTAAATTGCCTTTAGATGATAACGGTACTGAAATCTATTCTTTTGCAGGAATGAGTTCAAGAAACGGGAATTCTGCTGGTTTTTACAGATTACCAAGTCAAAGTAGAACGTTTACACCTGCTTACAACAACGGTTTCTTACCAGAAATTAATTCAACTATTTCAGATCAATCTTTAGCAGTTGGTATTAAAGGAAAAATTGGTGAGTGGAATGTAGATTTCTCTAATACGTATGGTAAAAATGCTTTTGATTATGTTATTGGTAATACGTACAACGCTTCTCAAGGAAATGCATCTCCAACAACTTTTGATGCTGGTGGATTTTCTTTTATGCAAAATACTACGAATTTAGACATCTCTAAATTTTACGAAGATACTTTTGAAGGTTTTGGTGTTGCCTTTGGTGGAGAACATAGAATTGAGAACTATCAAATTATTTCTGGTGAGGAATCTTCGTATACGCAATACCAAGCAGATGGTTTACCATTTACAGGTATTGAAGGGACTACACCATTAAAAGACTTTTTTGGAAATTCTAGACCAGGAGGTTCTCAAGTATTTCCAGGATTTGGTCCTAAAAATGAATTAGATAGAGCACGTAGTAGTGTTGCTGCTTATGTAGATTTAGATGCGAAGTTTTCTGAAGTATTCTCAACTACTTTCGCAACGCGTTATGAAAATTATTCAGATTTTGGTGCTACCTTAAACTTTAAGTTAGCTTCTATCTATAAAGTTTCAGACAACTTTAGAATTAGATCTTCGTTTAACACAGGTTTTAGAGCACCTTCTTTACACCAATTAAACTTTAACTCTACGTCTACCATTTTTCAAGACGGAGTTCCTGTAGAAGTAGGGACGTTTGCAAATGATAGTAAAGCTGCACAATTATTAGGAATTCCTCAATTAAAAGAAGAAACGTCTAATAGTTTTAGTGCTGGTTTTACAGCAAAATTACCAGAATCTAACTTAACCTTTACTGTAGACGGTTATGTAGTAAATATTGCTGATAGAGTTGTGTATACAGGTCAATTTAAAGGACCAGGTACAGGTTCTGAATTAGATGTATTATTAATTCAAGCAAATGCTTCTGCAGCATCTTTCTTTGCAAATGCAATAGATACCCAGTCTAAAGGAATTGATTTTGTAATTTCACACAAAGCAACTTTAGGAACAAATACAAGGTTAAAGACAGATTTATCAGGAACGTTTTCTCAAACTAGACAAGTAGGAGGTATTAATTCTTCTCAAATATTAAAAGATGCAGGTTTAGTAGATACTTATTTTCCTGAAACGAGCAGAATATTTTTAGAAGAAGCGGTACCAAGAACTAAAATGAACTTAACCAATAGTCTAACTTCTGGGAAATTTAATGTCTTCTTAAGAAATGTATACTTTGGTAAAGTATCTGAAGCAACAAATACAGTCGCAAATCAACAAGACTTTGCTTCTAAAATCGTTACTGACTTATCTTTAGGATATAAGGCTACTGAAGATTTAACTTTTACAGTAGGTGCAAATAACTTATTAGATATATCCCCAGACAGAGCTATCGAAGCGAATCGTAGTGGTGGACGTTTTGATTGGTCTAGAAGATCTCAACAATTTGGTGTTGGTGGTCGTTTCTTATTCGCAAGAGTAAGTTTTATCCTAAAATAATCAACTTTAATTATCATAAAAAAAGCGGCAATTGCCGCTTTTTTTATGATTTATATTTTAGAAGTTTAAAAGTATTTTTATCAAACTCTCCATACGTAAAATACTGTATCCAATCGCCAAGGTTTATGTAGGTGCTGTTTTCTGCAAGCTTAATATCTAAAGGTAAATGCCTGTGACCAAATACAAAATAATCATAGTGTGTTTGCGTTAATTTTTGTTTGCAATATTTCACCAACCACTCGTTTTCATCCCCTAAATATTTGGCATCTTCATCACCAGAAATCAGTTTATTTTTAACAGACATATATTGTCCTAACGTAACCCCTAAATCTGGATGAAGCCATCTAAACATCCACTTAAATAAAGGGAATGTAAATACTTTTTTCATGCGTTTATATCCCAGATCTTCGGGACCTAAACCATCTCCATGACCTATGAAAATTTTTTTATTATTGATGAGAAATTCTTGTGGATTGTGATACACCGGAATGTTTAATTCTGATTCAAAGTAATCGTTCATCCATAAATCATGATTACCAACAAAGAAATAAACAGGAATTCCAGCATCCCTAATTTCTGCTAATTTTCCTAAAACCCTGACAAACCCTTTAGGAACAACTGTTTTATATTCAAACCAAAAATCAAATAAATCGCCTAATAAAAAAATAGCTTCAGCATCCTTTTTAATTTCATCTAACCAAGCAACAAATTTTTTTTCTCTAGGAAAACTAGCTGCTGCTGTTGGAGCTCCTAAATGCTGATCTGAAGCAAAATAGACTTTTTTATTTTCTGAAGTGGTTATTGAAATCATTATTGCAAAGAAAAGCTATTCATTTATACTTTCCAACTCTAAAACTTTTTGGATCATTTTATCGTCCTTATGAATAATTTTATAGAAACCAACATCACCGAAAACCATATTTGCAATAGAAGCTTTTAAATATTTTTTAATATTTTTTTTAGTTTTAAGTGGTGGTTTTACTTTGTCTTTAATTTTAGAAAAGTAACTATCTAAGACTTTTTCATCTGTATCAAAATCAGTTATAAAAAGATCTACAGTCCATTTTGATAATTCTTTTCTGTTGTTATCGACATAATCAAAAGCGAAATTATTTAAAGAATTAAAATAGAAATTAGACATGTAAGAAGTAGTGTCTATAGCGACAAAAACATCAGGAATAATACCCCCTCCACCATAAACTATTTTTCCTTTTGGGGTTTTAAACTGCAAAGAATCTAAAACCTTAATGCTGTCTTTACTTAATAATTCTCCGCTTGCAATTCTTTTCTGGTAATCTCTGTAGTAGTTTCTTTTTTCTCCATTTGAATACGGTTTTTGTATAGAACGCCCTGTAGGAGTATAATATCTAGCAGTTGTTAAACGAACTGCAGATCCATCTCCTAAGTCCATTTCTATTTGAACTAAACCTTTGCCAAAAGAGCGTCTTCCTATAATGGTTCCTTTGTCATTGTCTTGCAAAGCACCTGCAACAATTTCTGAAGCTGACGCTGAGTTTTCATCAATTAAAACATACAAACCACCTTTTTCAAAAGCACCCATTTTGGTGGCAAAAAATTCTTCGATTTGCGCTTTATTGTTTTTGGTAAAAACCATGAGTTTATCATCTTCTAAAAACTCATCAATAATCCTGTTTGCGATGTCTATAAAACCACCTCCGTTGCCACGTAAATCTAAAACTAAGTCTGTCATTCCATCATCAATTAAAGTTGTGATAGAAGATTTGAATTCTTTGTACGTATTTCTTGCAAAACGATCTAGTTTTATATAACCAATAGAATCGTTAATCATGTAAGCTAAGTCTACACTTTTAATATTTACTTTTCCGCGAATAATTTCAGCGGTAAATAAAGAATCGTTGCTTTTTCTGTAAATTTGAAGTGCAACTTTAGTTCCTAACTCTCCTTTTAAGTACTTAGGAATAGTGCCACTTCGATATTCTTTACCATATAAAGTGTCTTTGTTCGCTATTAAAATTCTGTCACCAGCTTTAATTCCTGCTTTAATACTTGGGCCACCTTTTATAGGTTGAACAACAGTAATAGAATCTTTTATCATTTTAAACTGAACTCCAATTCCCGCAAAATTACCTTGCATGTTTTCGGTAATTGCTTGTAAGTTTTCTTTAGGAATATACACAGAATGCGGATCTAATTTACCCAACATTTCTGTTATTGCACCATCTAATAAACTATCTGTGTTTACGTTATCTACATAATCTTCTTCAATAAAATTAATCAGTTTTTTGATTTTTTGTTCTTTGGAAGGGGTTTTAGAAAATGACATTAATTTATTGGAATCTCCACCAAAGAAAACACCAATTAAAATTCCAAGAACAACAGCAAGTGCAAAATATATAGGGAAGTTATTCTTATTCATAAGGCAAATGTTTAACAGCTACACCTGCTTTTTCTAAAAACTCTAAACCTGAAGAATCTCTATAGGCTTTTGCATAAACTACACGTTTTATTCCCGCTTGATGAATTAGCTTACTGCATTGTGTACAAGGTGATAAAGTGATATACAAAGTTGCGTTTTTTGCTGATTGCGTAGAAGAGGCAACTTTTAAAATTGCATTGGCTTCTGCATGTAATACTTCCCATTTTGTAAGGCCTTCTTCATCTTCACAACAATTGTCAAAACCTGTTGGAGTTCCGTTAAAACCATCAGAAATAATCATTCTATCTTTTACAATTAAAGCCCCCACTTGCTTGCGTTCGCAATGTGATAATTTACCCCATTCAAGGGCCATTTTTAAGTAAGCCTTGTCGTATTTTAATTGCTTCTTTTCTGTCATAAAACGAAAGTAAAAAGATTTGTAGAATTATGACGTTAATTAATAGACAAAATTTTTAATAACTACCAAAATATTCTTTCAAACATCATTTTTATTGAAATCAGAATCACAATTGAAGAATTAATTAATATCCAGTATTCTCTTTTTATTTTTTTGATGCTTAAAATTAAAGCCCCAATACTTAAAACACCCAGTACAATAATTATTTGTGCTACTTCAATTCCGAGTGCAAATTCAACTAAAGGAAATAGTTTGTCTTCTTCTCTCCCAACCATCATTTTAAAGTAATTAGAGAATCCTAAACCATGAATTAAACCAAAAAACAATGCAAATAATAAGTTAATATTCTCATTTTCTTTAGGTGTTTTATTGATTGTAATTATGTTTACAAGACCTGTAATAAAGATAGTTAAAGGAATTAAAAACTCGATGATATCTACTTGTATTCTTACAATTTCAAAAGCAGATAAAGCTAAGGTTATTGAATGGCCTAGTGTAAATAAGGTGACCAACCACAATACTTTTTTCCATTGATTAAATTTAAATACAACGGCTAAGACAATTAAAAACAAAATATGATCGTAAGCAGAAAAATCTAACACATGGTGTAAGCCCATTTTAAAATACAGCATAAAATCGTCCATAGAAAACATCAATTTAGAAAGTATCAAAGATATTGTAAACTATATTTTTTTTAACTACATATCGCTATTCTTTATGAAAGGTATTTTTTCTGGCTTTATTTTTTAGCAACTTCATAAAACACTAAACTAAAGGTTAAAAAATGGTTTTTTTATTACTTACTTCTTACCGTCAACAATCACCACAATCTCTCCTTTTGGCGGTTTGTTTGTATAGTGTGCTAAAACTTCAGTTGCAGTTCCTCTAATGGTTTCTTCAAACATTTTTGTAAGTTCTCTAGAAACAGAAACCTGTCTGTCTGCGCCAAAATACTCCACAAAATGCCCCAAAGTTTTAATTAACTTATGAGGAGATTCATAAAAAATCATGGTTCTAGTTTCTTCTGCTAATAACAGAAAACGGGTTTGTCTTCCTTTTTTTACAGGTAAAAAACCTTCAAAGATAAACTTGTCATTTGGCAAGCCAGAGTTTACCAAAGCAGGTACAAAAGCAGTTGCGCCAGGCAAACAATCTACTTCTATCTTATTTTCTACACAGGCTCTTGTAAGTAAAAAACCAGGATCAGAAATTGCAGGTGTTCCCGCATCAGAAATTAGAGCACAGGTTTCTCCATTTTTTATTCGGTTTAAGACTCCTGTAATAGATTTGTGTTCATTATGCATATGATGACTGTGCATTTGTGTGCCAATCTCAAAATGTTTTAGGAGTTTTCCACTTGTGCGTGTGTCTTCCGCTAAAATAAAATCGACTTCTTTTAGAATTCTAATGGCTCTAAAGGTCATGTCTTCTAAATTGCCAATTGGTGTTGGTACTAAATATAATTTACTCATTAGAATTAGTGGTTAAAAATCTCTAAATAATCATCAAAAATATAAAGACGATTTCTTTGAGAGCCTGTTATTTCTCTTAAAATTTT
>JBNMNZ010000096.1:0-6458 GCA_051276605.1 Polaribacter sp.
AATTTATACTCATTTTGGAGAAAAATTTCCACTATTAATTAAGTTTATAGATGCAAAAGAAGCATTAAGTATTCAATTACACCCTCATGATGATTTGGCAAAAAAACGTCATAATTCTTTTGGAAAAACAGAAATGTGGTATGTAATGCAAGCAGATGAAAAAGCGAACTTAATTGTTGGTTTTCAAAAGGAGGTGACTTCAAAAGAATATATCGAACATTTAGAAAATAAAACATTGCTCGAGATTTTAAATGTTGATGAAGTTGAAAATGGCGATGTTTATTTTATTCCAACAGGAAGAGTTCATGCGATTGGAGCAGGGGTTTTGTTGGCAGAAATACAACAAACATCAGACATAACCTATAGAATTTATGATTGGGATAGACCAAACCCCGATGGAACTTTTAGAGATTTACACACTGAAGAAGCTATAGATGCGATTGATTATTCTGCTCAAAATTCCTATAAAACAGTATATTCTAAAGAACAAAATAAAGCTTCAGAAATTGTTTCATGTCCTTATTTTACGACCAATGTTTTGCCCATAAACGGAGAAATCTTCATCAATCATCAAGAAAAAGATAGCTTTGTGATTTATATGTGTGTAGCAGGTAATGTTGAATTTAAGTATCAAAATCAGATAGAAAAGTTACAAATGGGGGAAACTATTTTAATCCCTAATTGTATTCAAAATATATCGGTTTCATCCGAAGAAAAATCAGAACTTTTAGAAGTTTATATCAAATAGATTTATGAAAATTATTGCAATGATTCCAGCACGTTATAGTGCAACTCGTTTCCCTGGCAAGTTGATGAAAGATTTAGGTGGAAAGCCTGTTATTCTAAGAACTTATGAAGCAGCATTAAATACAAATTTATTTGACGATGTTTTTATCGTAACAGATTCTGATGTCATTTTTGAAACTATAGAAAACGCAGGTGGAAAAGCAATTATGAGCATAATAGCACATGAATGTGGCTCTGATAGAATTGCGGAAGCTGTAGAAAATATTGAAGCAGATATTGTCATTAATGTACAAGGAGATGAACCTTTTATTGATGGAGTTTCTTTATCAAAATTGATTGATGTTTTTAAACAAGACACCAAAAAAGAAATAGATTTAGCGTCTTTAAAAGTCGAAATCACCAATAAAGAGGATATCGAAAACCCTAATAATGTAAAGGTTATTACGGACGTAAATAATTTAGCAATTTATTTTTCAAGAAGTGTAATTCCTTATCATAGAGATAAAGAAATCTCTGTAAAATATTATAAACATAAAGGAGTGTATGCTTTTAGAAAGCAAGCATTAATTGATTTTTATAATACACCAATGACACCTTTAGAAGCTTCAGAAAAAATTGAGGCTATAAGGTATCAAGAAATAGGTAAAAAAATTAAGATGGTAGAAACAGATGTTGAAGCTGTTGGTATTGATACTCCAGAAGATTTAGAAAAAGCAATTCAATTTTTAAAATCATAAAAAATGAATGAAATAAGTAAGAACATTAAAGTAATCGCTTTTGATGCAGATGATACTTTATGGGTAAATGAAACTTATTTTAGAGATGCAGAACATCAATTTGCAAAATTATTGGCACAGTATGAAACCGAAAATAAAATAGATCAAGAGCTTTTTAGAACAGAAATAAAGAACCTAACGCATTATGGTTATGGTGTAAAAGGTTTTGTTTTGTCGATGATAGAATGTGCTTTAGAGCTTTCTAATTATCAAGTAAATCAGAAAACAATTGAAGCTATTTTAACAATTGGTAAAGAAATGTTAGAAAAACCAATAGAATTATTAGACGGAATTGAAGATGTGCTGCATTCTTTGCAAGGTAAATACAAACTAATTGTTGCAACAAAAGGAGATTTGTTAGATCAAGAGCGTAAGTTAGAAAAATCAAACTTATTAAAGTATTTTCATCATATAGAAGTGATGAGTGATAAAAAAGAGAAAGATTATCAAAAACTGATTCAACATTTAGATATTCATTCATCAGAACTTTTAATGATTGGGAACTCTTTAAAGTCAGATGTTTTGCCTTTAATAGAAATAGGTGCGTCTGCAATTCACGTTCCTTTTCATACAACTTGGGTTCATGAAGAAGTTTCATTAGATGAAAAATCTAAAACGAATTATAAGACGATAAATAATATAACAGAGATTTTAAATTTCGTATGATGAATTATTTAGATACTTTAACATGGAACAGGAGAGAACATTTCGAGTTTTTTAAAAAATTTTCAGACCCTTACTTTAGTATAACCGTTGAGGTAGATGTAACAAAAGCATTTGTATATTCAAAGGAAAATAAAAAATCTTTTTTTGCTTTGTATTTGCATGCTTGTTTAAAAGCAGTTAACTCTGTAGAAAATTTTAAATACAGAATAGAAAATGAAAGAGTAACTGTATATCCTATTATTAATGTGTCAACAACTATCTTAAGGCCAGATAATACTTTTGGTTTTTCATATATTTTATTTGATGAGAATTTCGATGTTTTTAACCAAAATTTCGAAAAAGAAAAGGAAAGAGTTTTTAATTCTAATGATTTGTTTTCTGCAATAGATTCTGAAGACTGTGTGTATTGTTCTGCACTGCCTTGGGTTAATTTTTCTGGACACAAAGAGCCTTTATCGGGTTTTAGAATAGAAAGTGTACCAAAATTAGCCTTTGGTAAGTACAAAGAAAAAGAGGGTAAATTACTGATGCCATTAGCAATTAGTGTAAATCATGCGTTAATGGATGGTTACCATGTTGGCTTGTTTATTGATAAATACCAAAAAGCATTGAATAATGTAGATTTCTAATGATTTTATAGTAACTTTGCACCTTTAAAATAAATAAATTATGTCAAGTATAAAAAACTTAAAAAAAGATATTAATTACGTTTTAGGTGATGTTATAGAATATGCAATAGATGTTGCAGCTTTAAAAAACGAGCAAAAAAAAGGTGATGAAATTATTAATGAAGCTATTGGAACTTTTGATGCTTTAATTGCAGATGTTAATGCAAAAAAAGTAGAAAATAAAAAAGCTCATTTTAGAGCGATCAATGCTGATTTAGAAACAAAAGCAAAAGGTTTAGTTGAAAAGATTAACGGTTTATAATTTTAACACTTTTTAAACAAAATTTTAAGACCAACATCAGTAAATGATGTTGGTTTTTTTATTAAATTTGATTAGTATACTAAAGTTAATTAGTTTACGTTGTATTAATAGAAATCTAATTTTTTTAAAAAATGGCTAGAGCAATGTTTGAGTACACAAAAATAGTACTGAAAAAAGTGAGTTTTAATTCAGATTTATTTTACATAGAGTTAGAGAAAGCTTTAAAAAGGTTGTTACCTCATGAAGTAGAAGAGTTAACAATATGGATAAAACAGTTTACAGTAAACAAACCAGAATTATCTACTTGTTTGAGTTTAATACAATAAAAAAGGAAGCTAATTAGCTTCCTTTTTTATTGTATTTAGTTTTTTGAACTTCTGTTTTTACCTCTGTATCTATCCATCAGTTTCCTGCTAAACTCCTTTTCAGCAAGTTCTAATTGAATTATTTTTTTATAAGAAATTATCTTTTTCATTTTATTGATGAAATCTGTTCGAGCTTCATATATTTTCTTATCAGTAGTCAGTTTTAGTGAGATTAATCTTTCTGCCTCATTTTCAGAAATTGACTTTATATCTTCATTTTCTACAATAGCTTTTTTTATTTCTGATCTAAGTTTACCTCTTAATAAATATTCTTTCTTATAATGAATATTATAAATAGGCCAGAATTTTTCAGCCTCATTAGTCGTTAGGCTTAACTTTTCTGTTAAGTAAGCAATCTTAAGCGTCTTTATTTTTTCTCTGCTTCCTTTTCTGCTTTGTGAAGAAAGAGAAAGAATACAAAAAAGGCTAATACATATAAAAGTGATTATTTTTTTCATAATCTAAGTTTTTAATTTGTTACAGATCTAATTAATTTCATTTAATAAATCGGTATTGTCAATTGAGTTGTTAATATAATCCTCAATAGTTTCATTTTTAATGGTTGAAAAATAAAAATCATTTTCATCTAAAACATCATCTTCTAAAGCTAAGGCAATTTCATTGGTTGTTAAGGTGCTAAGATCAAGCCAAAACGCTATGTCATCCTCAGAAATATCATCTAAAGTAAGTTCTTCCGTGGTGTTAAATAGAAAAGAATTCAACCCAATAAATAAAACAATTGAAGCTGCTGCAATAATAGGAATCATTTTTAAAACGCGGTCTTTAAAAGAAATAATTGTTGTTTCTTTTTCTGCGGATGAAACGTTGGCTAAAATACGATCTTCTAATTTATTGAAATAAGTATCAGGAACCTCAAAACTATTTTCTTTTTTAAAGTTTTCTTCTGATAATTTTACAGCAATAGCCTCTTCTAAATTATTAAAATAATCTGAAGGAGTAGAGAAGCCCGTTTTATTTCCGGTTTTCTCACTGATATACTCAACGCTGTTTTTAATCTCTTTATCCATTGTTAATTAGACCTTTAATTTGTAAAAAGGTTTAACTTGTTTCTGTTTTTATATATTTTTCAATTTTTTTTACTGCATGAAAGTAAGATGCTTTTAAAGCTCCTACAGAAGTCTCTAAAATTTCAGACATTTCATTATATTTTATTTCATCAAAATATTTCATGTTAAAAACTAACTGTTGTTTTTGAGGTAAAGTTGCAATCGCTTTTTGTAAAATAATTTGAATTTCATCACCTGTAAAAAAATCATCAATCGCTAAAGTAGAAGCTAACTCATGCTGGTAATCAGAGATATCTAAATTACATTGTTTTGCTCTTTTATTGATGAAAGTGATAGCTTCGTTTGTTGCAATTCTGTAGAACCAAGAAAATAATTTACTTTCTTGGTTAAATTTATCAATGTTTTTGAAAATTTTAATAAAAGTATTTTGTAGAACATCATCTGTATCATCATGAGAAATCACAATTTTACGGATATGCCAGTATAAGCGTTCTTTATAGAGAAAAATTAACTCTTTAAAGGCTTTTTCTTTAGTTTGAACATTTTTTAATTGTTCTATTAAAAGAGTTTCATCTGTCAACTAGATTGTTTATAGCTTTAAGACTTTAAAAATTAAAAAAGGTTTAATTGTTATTTTTTTACTCTAGATCTCGAGTAACCAAAAAGCCTTTTTTGCTTAATAATATCTGCAATTCCTTCGGGTAACATTTCTTCCCAGCCTTTCTCCCCGTTTAAAATCATTTTTAAAACAGTACGAGAAAAAATATCTAGAATGCTTTTATCAAAATTATCAATATCTACAAGTTTACCATTATTCTTAAAGAACTTATATAGCTCTTTCATTCTTGGGTGAACTTTTAAGCTTTTACTGTTTATGTATTCGTCAGAAGCAGCATCATGATAAGGATACATGTATACCTTTAAGTCTCTATAGAATAATTTTCCAAAAGCTTCTAAGATTCCTCCACTCAAATTTCTATAATATTTTTCATCAAAAATTTGAATAAGATTCTGAGATCCCATCGTTAAGCCCATTCTTTCTTTTGTAAATTCACTAAAATACTCTACTAATTTAAAGTATTGTTGAAAGCTAGTAATCATAACATTTTGACCCAAAGAACAAAGTAGTTCTGCTCTATCTAAAAAATCACGTTCGTTAATTTTACCCTCAGAAGCAAGGTTGCTTAAAGTAATTTCAAAAATAACTTGAGTTTTACTTTCATCCACTTTTTTTTCTGCTAGAAATAGTTTTTTGGATTTTTCATACATGTCCATGTTAACTTTTGTAACAGGTCTAAAACTTCCACGTAAAGCCAAAATATTTTTCTTGTATAAAACTTGAGCAGGTAATAAATTGTTTCCATCTGGTCCGAACATTACTGCGTTAGTCATACCGTATTTAAGAAGCTGTAAGCTCATTAAGCGATTGTCTACGTACATAAAGCGTGGTCCAGAGAAGTTAATCATATCTATTTCTAACTGATCATTATTTAAATTGTCATAAAAAGATTTTACTAAATCTTTAGGGTTGTCATTCAAATAAAAAGCACCATAAATTAAGTTCACACCTAAAACACCTAATGTTTCTTGTTGTAATCGTGCATCAGTTTCTTTAAAACGCAGGTGCAAAATAATTTCATTATACCCTTCTAAAGGGTCTAATTGAAAACGAATACCAACCCAACCATGACCTTTAAATTTTTTTGCAAAATCAATAGTAGTTACTGTATTTGCATAACTAAAAAATAATTTATCAGGATGTTTTTGTCTACTTAAGCGGTCTTCCATTAAGTTAATTTCGTGACCTAACATTCTTTGTAAGCGAGGTTGTGTTACATAGCGTTTGTCTTCTTCTAGGCCGTAGATTGCGTCAGAAAAATCTTTATCATATGCACTCATTGCTTTTGCAATAGTCCCAGAAGCAGCACCTGATCTAAAGAAATTAC
>JBNMNZ010000097.1:0-6357 GCA_051276605.1 Polaribacter sp.
TTAAAGGAAAAGGTATAATTTTCTGATAAATCATATTTTTCTGGTATATCAAAATAAACGTTTGCATATTGGCCACCAATATCATCATACTTCAAAACAGTGTTTGATGTATTTATGCCCTCTTTAATAGGATTTGAAAAAGCGCTATTTAAAACACTATCATCTTGTTGCCAAGAAGTAATAGTTCCATTTCCCTCAAAATCGTCTTGAATGACTTGTTGAGCGAATATGTTTATGCTTAAAAATAAAAATCCTAAAAGATATAAATTTTTCATGCTTGTAAATTTAAAAGCGAAAATACAAACAGCTTTGCAAAAATTATGTTAAGACTACCTATACATAAACAATACAATTGCAATTAAATACTATTTATAGTTTATATGTATTGAAAAACCACAAAAAAAGCCAAAACTTTTTAAAGTTTTGGCTTTTATATTATTTACTACTTCCTAATAAAAAGTATAATTAATTTAATATTAATTTTGATCAGCAGGAGTAATATTTGGATTTGCATCAATCTCAGCTTGAGGAATTTTGAAAATCCAATCATCATTTACAGATGGCTTAACTTGTTTAAAAGCTCCTTGATAAAGTGTTAAAGATGCTCCAGAACCACCATTTGCTTCATGGTCGATTTCTTCATCCCATCTAATTTTATCAGTATAACCAAATCCTTCTCCCCATAATTCTAGACGCCTTTGGAATTTAATTTCGTCCATTAAATTTTGTTGACTATTAAAAGAAGTTACGTTATAAGCACTATTTCTTTGATTTCCTAGAGGAGCTAAAGCAGCTTGTGCACCAGAAATATCAGCCATCATTGCTTTCGCTTCAGCTTCAATTAAATACATTTCTGATGAACGCATAATAATAACATCATCTGGATCTATACTTCCTGGATTTTTTTGCTTTAATTTAAAGTGCATATATGGGTGTAAATTATGCCCACTTACCAAACCATATTGACTTTTAATTGCAGCTATTCTTGCATCATAAACATCTCTATCTGTATAATTTGGGTCATTTGCAAAACCACCTTGACCATTTGATGCAGAACTATTTGTATTTGGAGCATCAATAATAAATACATCTTTTCTATAATCTGTATCAGGAATTGCATCAACTAATCTTCTATCAGCAATTTTAGGGTTATTTCTAATTTGACTTCCATTAAAAGTATTACTAGCAAGGTAAAAATAAGCACGGAAAAAAGTAGTTTCTGCACCAATTACATTACTTCCCCAAATTACTTCAGATAAATCATTTGTATTAAAACCAGATTTCCAAGCAGTTTCACTCATTAAAGGATAACCTGCTCTCGCCGCAACAGCTGAAGTAGCAGCTGTTTGCCAGTCTCCTTTAGACAAAGCCCAACGTGCTTTTAAACCATGAGCAACATTTATATTTAATTGAGATTTAAGATTTGCTCCTCCAGAACCTCTGGGAGTTGCATTTGAAAAAGCTGCAATTGAAGCATCTATATCTAAACCAATTTGACTATATACTTCCTCTACTGTTGCTCTTGGCCCAGTAGTTTGTGGTTCTAAAATAATTGGAACTCCTTTATCCGTAGCTGGATTTCCAATTAAATACCCTTTCGCATAATGTTGTACTAAAGATAACATTGCATAAGCTCTATAAGCATAAGCCTGTCCTTCGATAGCTAGTAAACGAGGAGTTACAGGTAAATCTCCAGAATTTATTTTATTTATAAGTAAGTTTGCATGTAATATGGTATTGTATCTATGGTACCAAAATACCTCTGTAACTCCCGAAGTTTCTTGAGAATGAGAATTCCATTGCATTGCATCTCTCCAGCCTAAATTATTAGCATCAGAAGAGTGTATTAAGTGGCCAGCTAAATTATCTCCAAGAGGAATCCAAAAATGATTACCTGCTTGTGTATTTCCTGTGCCAGGAATTCTACCACCTAATTGTGCATATAGCGTTCTATGAACTCCGTTTAAAACTTTTTCCATATCTTCTACGGTACCCAATGCAATTGCAGGAGTTACAGCATCAGTAGGTGTAGTTTCTAAAAAATCATCTTCACAAGACATCGAAAGTGCAACGAAGACTACAAGTATTGATATTTTTAATTTATTTAACATAATTATAATTTTATTTTATTCTATTAAAATGATACGTTTAATCCTAAAGAGAATATACTTGCAGGATTAAAATTGTTTCCTCCTGCTGTACCAGCAAGACCAAATTGAGGGTTTAGACCTTTTCTAGCACTCTTAAAATATAAGTTTTCTCCAGTAAGTGAAACTCTTAAAGCTTCTATTCCTAAATTATCTAAAACATTATCTTGAAAAGCATATCCTAAATTAACATTTCTTATTGACAAGAAAGATGCATCCGTTAAAAAACGGTCAGATTGCGTTCTTACTAAATCAACATTTCCATTTTCTAATCTTGGTACATCTGTTATATCTCCTGGTTGTTTCCAAGCTCTTAAGGCATCAGGATGAACAGAATCTCCATAACTACCACTATGCATCATAGAAGAATATCCATTATCTAAGGCCTTACCACCTATTCCGTATGTAATTAAGAAATTTAATGAAAGTCCTTTATAACTAAAATCGTTAGAGATAGATCCTAAAAGATCTGGAATAGAAGAATCACCTGTATACGCTCTTTCTGTATCTTCCCAATCGTTTGTAGTTTCTATATTACCATCTGCATCTAATACAGGAACACTTTCTCCTGTAACATCATCAAATTCATATTTTAAAAATAATTGATCACCAGTTGCAGGATCTACACCAGCAGTTCTTAATAAAAAGAAATCGAATCTAGTTCTACCTTCAGCCCATCTTTTTGAACCATTTACAAAAGGTTCTGGAATAAATGTAATTTCATTTTTTTGTGTTGACGCTTGTAAGGTCATATCCCATCTAAAATCTTGATTTTTCACTAAATGAGCCGTTAATGCTAATTCCACACCAGAATTAAACATATCTCCAATATTACCTGGTTGAACATTAATCCCTATACTTGGTGCGATTGGTAAGTCATATAATAATTCCGTTGAATTTCTTTTATAATATTCAATAGAACCATCTAAGAAATTATTAAACATTGAGAACTCTAATGCTATATCAAAATTTTCAATAGTTTCCCATTGTAAATCATTATTTCCTAAATCAGATATTGCAAATGCACCCTGACCTGCATTAGAATCTATAGCAAACCTAGCTTGGTATAAGAAAAAATCTCCTAAATTATCATTTCCTACTTCACCCCAAGAAGCTCTTAGTTTTAAACGATCAATAAAAGAAACATTCTCCATAAACTTTTCTTTATGAATACTCCAAGCACCACCAACAGAATAAAAATTACCCCATCTAGCATCTGGACTAAATACAGAAGAAGCATCACGTCTAAAAGATGCACTTAAAAAATATTTATTATCATAATTATAATTTAACCTCGAAAGATATCCTTCAACAGATTTTCTAGTAGAAGAACCACCTAAACTTACAATATTTGAAAAATTTGCAAATTCATAAATTCCTGAAGTAGATTGAACAGTCGCTAAACCGTTATTTCCTGAAAATTCTCTATTAAAACTTTCATGACCTACTGTCAAATCAAAATTATGATCTTTAAAACTTTTGGTATATGTTAAAATCTGTGTAGAATTTGTTACATCTCTCCTACCTCTTGTCTCACTATATCTTCCATCTGGTTGAGCATCTCCAATAATGTTGTTTTCATATTCTTTTTCAATTAAATCTTGAATATCTCTACCATAAGTAACCGCAAAATTTAAACCTTCTAAAATTTCATATTTTGCAGAAAATCTAAACCCGTACGCATTATTTCTATCTCTTTCGTCATTTAATAATAATTCTTGTAATGCATGACGTCCTTGACTATAAGGTCTAGTACCTATATTAAACTGGTTATACCCTTCTCCATTGTCAAAAATAGGATTCCCGATTTCATCCAATGCTAAATCACCATTTAAATCATTCACATAAACAGGGTATACAGAACCAAGACCTTGCGCAAAACCAAAAGGATTCACAATACTACCTGAACCAGCAGAACTTGGCCCAGTAGATTCCGCAAGAGTAATATTTGCACTTGCACCAATTGTTAATTTATCATTTACATCGAAATCTGCATTTAAACGTGAAGTTAATCTATCAAATTTTGTTGTTTTTACAAACCCTTCTTCTTCTAAGTAAGAACTAGAGAAAAATACTCTATGATTTTCACCGCCACCAGAAACATTTACGTTGTAATTTTGTCTAACACCAGTTTGTTCCATAAAATCAAACCAATCTAAACTTTTATACATAACTTGTGCATTTGGATTTATTTTACCATCAACGCCAACAATTTGATTATTTGCTACATTAAAAGGATTATACCCTAATTGATTGTAAACATTTGCACTTGCAAATGCAGGATCTCCATTACCAGCGGGAGAATTTTTTAATGCTTCCCACATTACTTCGTAATATTCACCAGGAGAAACTTGATCGTAAAAAAACTGATCATTACGTGTTACAATACCTCCTTGCATAGAAGCACTTACTTTAATATCACCATTTTTATTACCTTTTTTTGTAGTAATAATAACAACTCCATTCGCTGCTCTAGCTCCATAAAGTGACGTTGAAGCCGCATCTTTTAAAACTGTAAGAGAAGCAATGTCTTCTTGGTTGATAGTATTTAAGCCACCTTCGAATTGAATACCATCTACAATAAATAATGGATCTGTACTACCATTTAAAGAACCTACACCACGTATTACAATACTTGGAGTTGAACCTGGTTGCCCATTTGTAGACGTAAACTGCACACCAGTAACCCTACCTTCAATTGCTGCAATTGGCGAAGTTAAATTTCTTACTTCTAAATCTTTCGCATCAACAATACCTACAGAACCTGTTAAAGCTTCTCTAGTTGTTGTACCATAA
Organism: Polaribacter sp.; assembly: GCA_051276605.1. Taxonomy (GTDB): domain Bacteria; phylum Bacteroidota; class Bacteroidia; order Flavobacteriales; family Flavobacteriaceae; genus Polaribacter. Next base: position 4,944 of record JBNMNZ010000097.1, read on the forward strand.
GCTACAACTACAACTTCCTCCAAAACACTGTTATCTTCTAACATTGTAACGTCGATAGTTTTAGAAACACCTATAACTTTCTCAATCTTTTTGTAACCCAAATATCTATATATCAAAGTATTACCTACTTCAACATTGATAGTGTATTTACCGTTAAAATCCGTTTCAGTACCTTTACTTGTACCTTTAATTGAAATACTTACACCAGGCAAAACCCCTGATGCGTCAGTTACAGTTCCTGTTATAGAAACTGATTGTGCATTAGTCATTAGTACTGCTCCTAAAAAGAGAAATAAAAATAAACCTTTCTTGTAAATTTGATTCATAAAATTTAATTTGAATTAGTATTTATAAAAACAAATCTAAATATTACGGCAAAATAAACAAGACACAATGTTAATTTTAACACAAAAATTATAATAACCAATTTTTTACCTATTAATTTTGAGATTTTATCATAAAATAACAAAAAAAGTTATAGATTTCATTATTGAAAACTATAACTTTTTGAAGTTATTCTTGATTAAAAAGGAATAAAATTATGAATTTGATTCCAAAACTTAAATTACTTTATTGAGTTAGTCATTTAATTTCCATATTATAACTTTTAAAACAAGAGATATGGAACAATTTGAAGGTCAAGATACACTAAACTTTATAAAAGAATTACCAAATGATGCTGCTTGTAAAGCGTATTTAGCCAAAATAAAATGGCAAGATGGATTTACTTGTATGAAATGTGGTCATACCAAAGGCTGTGAAAAAGTAGGTTATAGATACCATTATTATAACTGTCAACACGCAGAAAGCGCCACTGCAAACACCTTATTTCATAAAGTTAAATTTGGATTTCAAAAAGCCTTTTGTGTGGTTTTTGAAATGAGTACAAGTAGTAAAAGTATTTCAAGTATTCAAATGGGAAAACGTTTTAGCATTCGCCAAGGAACAGCGTGGTATTTCATGCAAAAAGTGGGTAAAGCAATGAAAAGCAGTCAAAAATATCCTTTAGAGAAATTAATCCATGTTGATGAATTTACTGTTGGAGGGAAAGAAGAAGGCAAACAAGGAAGAGATTATGATACGAAAAAGAAAAAGGCTGTTATCGCAGTAGAATTAGCAGATGGCAATAAAGTTAAAAGAGTTTATATCAGATCCATCAAAGACTATTCTGCAAAATTATTAACCCCGATATTTGAAGAGCATATAAGCACATCTGCTAAAATAGTAACTGATAAATGGAGAGGTTACCCACCTTTAAAAGAGATGTATGACATTGACCAAATATAGAGTAATAATGGTGCTAATTTCAAACAATTACACATTGTGATTATGCAAGTTAAGTCATGGTTGAGAGCAATACCAACTCATGTAAGTAAATGGCATATTCAAGCATACTTTGATGAGTTTTGTTTTA
>JBNMNZ010000098.1:0-6339 GCA_051276605.1 Polaribacter sp.
CTATAATTGGTGCTTTAGAAAGGTTAATCATATCTTTCATTGATTTTTTAGAAGGATGAGAAACATCAATCATAATTCCCCATTTATTCATTTCCTTAATCACTTCTTTTCCTAAATCACTAACTCCATTATGCAACCAAACACCATCTTCTTCACCTGTATTAGAATCACAAAATTGACTGTGCCCATTATGAGAAAGACTCATATATCTTGCTCCTAAATCGTAGAATTGTTTAACTCTAGAAATATCTGTTCCTAATGGATATGCATTTTCTACACCAATCATAGCAACTTTTTTACCTGATGCATAAATTTTTCTAGCTTCTTCTGACGTAACCGCTAAACCGATTCTTTCTGGTGCAATCTCTTTTGTTAACTTGTGTATTGCATCGAACTTACTCATCGCATTTTGGTATGCTTTTGCATATCCTTCTTCAGTTAATTCTCCTTGACCCGTATACACAATAAAGTAGGCAACATCTAAACCACCTTCCTCCATATTTGGAAGGTTTACTTGGTTTTTAAGTTTTTGCGTATAATTAATTGAGTCTGTAAAATTAGAAATATTAATATCTACATGCGTATCTAAAGTCATAACACGTTTATGAACTGCTATGGCTTTTGATAACAAGTTTTTTTCTTTTTTTTCTTCTTTACACGATGTTAGAATCACTAGAAGTAAAAATAATTTTAGGTATTTCATAATATGAATTTAATTTGAATATTATAAAGGTACTAATTATTTAAAGACAGGTAAATAAAGAATCGAACTTAAAGATTTAAAACGAATAACCTTTATTTTTAGATAAAAAGTATGTTTAGTTACGGCCAGTGATAAATAATATTCGATATAAGATTTTTAAAAAGAAAACTTAATTAAAAAAGAGAATCGTCTAAGAAATAAATTCCTTAAACGATCTCAGTTTTACAATTTATAAATCCCCCAACTTATAAATAATTGTAAACGTATTTAAAGATAAATACACTTCAAAGAAACAATTATTCTAAGTTCTAGTTTTAGATTTTCGATAACAGGGGTGTTTTGTTCGGTGAACAGTAAAAAAGGTTCTTTTAAAAACAATTAAATTGCATTTATGATATCATACTTTGTAATAATTTGGTGCTTACCATTTTCTAAATCGACCAATACAGCATCATTTTCTTTGGTTATCAATTTAGAAATAGCCTCAAATTTTGTAGATTTTTTTACAATAGGATACGGTTTTCCCATAATATCCTTAATTGGTTTGTCTGCAATATTTTTATCTGAAATAAAATTATGTAATAATACAGATTCATTAATAGAACCCACAAAACCATTTACATCTCTTACAGGAATTTGAGATATTTTAAATTCACGCATTCTTTCAATTGCATGCGAAACCAATTCTTCGATTTGCGCTGAAACTAAAGGTATGTTTTCATGATTTTTAATTAAATCTTCCGCAGTTTTAATTTCTTCTTCCAAAAAACCTCTTTCACGCATCCAATCATCATTAAACATTTTACCAACATATCTACTTCCATGATCATGAAACAAAACAACTACAACATCGTCTTTTGTAAAATGTTCTTTTAATTGCAATAAACCCTTTACAGCAGCTCCTGCAGAATTCCCTAAAAACATTCCTTCTTCTTTTGCCAAACGTTGCGTGTAAATTGCAGCATCTTTATCGGTTACTTTGGTAAAACCATCAATAACACCAAAATTTACATTTTTAGGTAAAATATCTTCGCCAATTCCTTCTGTTATATAAGGATAAATTTCATTCTCATCAAAAATACCTGTTTCATGATATTTCTTAAAAACAGAACCATACGTATCAATTCCCCAAATTTTCACAGTAGTTCCTGCTTCTTTGGCTTTCATTTTTAAATAACTACCAACTCCCGAAATGGTTCCTCCGGTTCCTACTCCGACAACAAAATGCGTTACTTTCCCTTCCGTCTGTTCCCAAATTTCAGGCCCTGTACTTAAAAAATGTGCTTTACAATTACTCGGATTATCATATTGATTTACATACCAAGAATTCGGCGTTTCTTCTCCTAAACGTTTGGAAACTGAATAATAAGAACGGACATCATCTGGCTCGACATTCGTAGGACAAACTACAACTTCTGCGCCAACTGCTCTTAAAATATCGATCTTTTCTTGAGACTGTTTATCGGCCATTACAAAAATACATTTATATCCTTTTACAATCGCTGCCAAAGCCAGACCCATTCCTGTATTTCCAGAAGTTCCTTCTATGATGGTTCCTCCTGGTTTTAAACGTCCATCAGCTTCGGCATCCAAAATCATTTGCAATGCCATTCTATCTTTTACCGAGTTTCCTGGGTTAAAAGTTTCGTATTTAGAAAGCACCAAGCAAGGCAACTCTTTCGTTAAAACATTTAATTTTACTAAAGGCGTATCCCCAATAGTCTCTAATATATTCTCTGCGTAGTTCATTTCGTGATTTTACAAGTGCAAATGTAATTTATTTTTTGTGCGCTCCCAAAAGGTCTTGCTTTCATTACTCGCTTTTTTTTTGTTTTGTTCTTTATATAAATTTATTGGTTTTTCACAAATTTACTCAAACAGCCAACTAAAAAAGAGCTCAAACATGCCATTCAATCGCGAACACAGAAAGTCTAACTGTTTTTAGCATAACTATTTGTTGGTTGATAATTTGCGTTCATTATTAAAACCATTAGAATAGCTATTTATTTTGTTACCCATTTTAAGTATCACTTCGAGAAAGTTTATAAAGAATACATAAACTTATATCAAGAACAAGCCTAAAAGAGATAGTAAAAAACAACTCCTAGATTCAAAATGCCTTCAGCTTATGAAAAAACTAAATTATAATGCTAACAAAGTCCAATAATATATAAATAAAAAGGCATGCCAATGGTAATATTAAATGGAAAAGTAATAGCTAGTGCCATAGAAATATAAAGGCCTGGATTTGCTCCAGGAGCTGCCAATTTCATTGCAGCAGGCACTGCAATATAAGATGCACTTGCTGCTAAAATAGACATTAACAACCTATTACCGACTTCTTCCATGAACAAACCGCTAATTACTGCGACTAAACATCCATTTAAAATCGGAATTATAATTGCAAAAGATACTATAAACCAGCCTTTTTTAATTAGAGCTTTTAGTTTCCCACCACTAGTAATTCCCATATCTAATAAGAAAACGGCTAAAAAACCTTTAAAAAGATCTGTTGTAAATGGTTTAATTCCTGCTGCTTGCGCATCATTTGTTAGGTACCCGACCAATAAACTACCCAAAATTAAAACCACACTTCCATTTGTTAAAGAATGATGAACTACACTTTTAAAAGAAGTTTTGTTCTTTTTGTCTTTCTTATAGATTGCGATTAATAGCACACCAACAATTATAGAAGGCGCCTCCATTAGAGCCATAACAGCTAACATATGTCCACCAAAAGGAATGTTAGACATTTCTAAAAAAGAAATAGTCGTTACAAAAGTTACTGCACTAACAGAACCATAAGCAGAAGCGATTGCACCTGAGTTCTCTACACTTAGCTTAAGTCTTAAAATATAGTAGCAATAAATAGGTACTATTAATGCTAACAAGACCCCAAAAAATAAAGACCAAATGATTTCTGATGTAATAACACTATGAGCTAATTCTTGACCTCCTTTAAAACCAATTGCTAATAAAAGATAGAGAGAAATAAATTTAGAGGAGTTCTCTGGAATTTTTAAATCGCTTTTTAAGTTTACGGCAATCAAGCCTAAAAAGAAAAATAACAATGCTGGGTTTGTTAAATTATCAACTAAATAATGAAAATCCATAAATTAAAGTTTGAGCGTAAAAAAAGTAGAAAAATCTTTATTTACATAAGACTTTTCTACTAATTAATTAAATTTCAAAGGACTAACTATTCTTCTACTGAAATATGCACTGTACTTGATATTTTAATATTGGCCACATTCGCTTCTAAAGACATTAAAAAGGACCTTATGTCTGCTTTATCCTTTATTAATTCTGTAATTCTAGAGTTGTCATAAATACATTCATCATGCATATTACCCTCTGTTATAGACAATCTCTGTAATTTATGAAAATTAATTTTTACATCTACAACATTATTTATAATGTCTAATGCTTCTCTTTTCGTGAATACACCATCAATTAATTTTAAATGTTGATCTATTGTAGATCCATTTATTGTTTTTGATACTTGTAAAGCTTCGTTTTCCATAATTTATTTATTTAGAAATGTTGTTAGAGTTGGAATTTTTAATACAAAAAATGAGTAGTAAAATAGCCTGAGAAATAAAAAGATCTTTTAGAAAAGGGCTAGAAGTTTTAATAGCCACAATATTTAAAATTAACATACCTATAACTACAATAAACTGTAAAAATCTAATTAATTGCGTTTTTGTAACTTGAATTACAAAATCTTTGTTTAAAGAATTGGTTTGTTCTGATGGTTTAATTACTGTCTGACCCATTATTTTATTTTTTTACAAAGAAATGCAGTTTATTTCATATATTTTTATTTATATTTATTATAAAATACATAAAAATATTTTATGACTTATACATTGCATCAATTAGAAATTTTTAGAAAAGTTGCTGAAGTTAAAAGTGTAACTAAGGCTTCTGAACAACTTTTTTTAACTCAACCCGCTGTTTCTATTCAATTAAAAAACTTTCAAGATCAATTTAATTTACCACTTTTTGAGGTTGTTGGCAGAAAACTATATATTACAGAATTTGGTGAAGAGATTTCTGAAACAGCTTTTAAAATTTTAGAACAAGTGGAGGCTATTAATTATAAATCTGCGATTTTTGAAGGGAAATTAGCAGGGAAATTAAAAATCGCGATGGTTTCTACAGCTAAATATGTAATGCCTTATTTTTTAGCAGATTTTATTAAAGAGAATCAAATGGTAGATTTAACGATGGATGTTACCAACAAAATGAAAGTAATTAGAAGTTTAGAAAATAACGAATGTGATTTTGCTTTGGTTTCAACAATTCCTAAAAAACTAAACATAGAACGCATCGAATTAATGAAAAACAAGCTATATTTTGTTGTGAAAAAAGATTATGATACCTCTAAAAAAACAATGCTAAATGATTTAAATAAATCTTTATTTATTTTTAGAGAAAATGGATCTGCAACTCGTCTGACTATGGAAAGATATTTGATAAAACATAAAATTGCAATTCATAAAAAAATGGAACTCAAATCTAATGAAGCAGTAAAACAAGCTATAATTGCTGGCTTAGGCATCTCCATAATGCCAATTATTGGTATTAAAAACGAGCTAAAACATGGAGATTTACAAATTCTTGACATAGAAGATTTGCCTATTGAAACGAATTGGAATTTAATTTGGTTGAAATCAAAAAATTTATCTTCTGTTGCAAAGGCTTTTAAAAACCATATTGAAAAAAATAAAGAAAAAGTTATTAGTGAACAATTTAATTGGTCTTATAATTATATATAAATTAGGCAAACTTAATTGACTTTGAAGGGCTAATTTTTGTAATAATAAAAGATGGGATTATCAACATTAAAAAACATAAAACTAAAGTACCAATATTCAAAAGTAAAATAGCGGTAAAAGAGATGTAAACTGGCATTGTTGACACATAATACGTTTCTGGATTTAAGGTAATTATTTTAAAATAATGCTGTATAAAAATAATAGCTAAACCGATGATATTCCCCCAGAAAAGTCCTTTTAGAATAAGATAAGTAGCATTGTACAAAAATATTTTTCTGATACTTGTATTATTGCTTCCTAGTGCTTTTAAAACACCAATCATTTGTACACGTTCTAAAATTAAAACAAGTAAAGCAGTGATCATATTTATACCTGCAATTAAAATCATGATTGCAATAATAAACCAAACATTATTGTCAAAAAGTTCAATCCAATCAAACACGTTTGGATATGCATTAACAATAGTTTTACTATTTAAAGTAGCACCAATGCGATTATAAACCGCTTCTCCTTTTTCCTCAACTTCATCAAAATTATCGAGTAAAACCTCAAAACCACCAACTTCATTTTCGGTCCATTTATTTAATTTCTGAACCTCTCTAATGTCGCCAATCATCATGCTCTTATCAAACTGTAAAAAGCCAGTATTGTAAATTCCTGAAATAATATATTTTTTATTGGAAGGTAATTTGCTGTTCACTGTTTTTATAAAAGTGGCTAAAATGGTGTCATTCAATTTTAATTGCAAACGATTTATAATTGTTTGTGACAACAACACCTCTCTCGTTCTTGGTTGATTAAAATTGGGAACTACCCCTTCAACCAAGTATTCTTTAAAGAAAGACCAATCATAAT
>JBNMNZ010000099.1:0-6320 GCA_051276605.1 Polaribacter sp.
GGTTAACGGTTTCTCTTGATTCTTCTGGAGATTCTTTGCACAAACGTGGTTATAGAACAGCTACGAATATTGCGCCAATTAATGAAGTTTTGGCGGCAGGTATGGTTTTATTATCTGGTTACACAGGAGAAGAAAACTTTATTGATCCAATGTGCGGTTCAGGAACTATATTAATTGAAGCAGCAATGATTGCCAATAATATTCCTGCAAATATCAATAGAAAATTATTTGCTTTTGAGAAGTGGAAAGATTATGATGAAGACTTGTATTTTACAATTCAAGAATCACTGTTAAAGAAAATACGTTCATCTCATTTTAAAATCATGGGGTTTGACAAAGCTCCTTCTGCTGTACAAAAAGCAATAGCAAATGTTGAAAACGCTAATTTAGATGAATTTATTGGTGTACATCATGTCAATTTTTTTAACTCTAAAAAAGAGGTTTTTGGGAACACAACAATTTTATTCAATCCACCATACGGGGAACGTTTAAATATAGATGTTGAAGAGTTTTATAAAAAAATAGGAGATACTTTAAAAAACAATTATCCAGGTTCTACTGCCTGGCTAATTACCTCGGATACAGATGCTTTGAAAGCAGTTGGTTTAAGGACTTCTAAAAGAATTGCTTTGAAGAATGCAGATTTAGACTGTAAGTTTGTAAAGTACGACCTTTACGAAGGCACAAGAAAGTTTAAAGAACGTAAAGTAGAAACAGATATTGAGTCGAATGTTGATGTTGATTCTAAGGATTAATAAAAATTTCATTCCTGTGAAAGCAGAAATCTAAATAAATTAATTTTTATATTATAAGCTATTTCCTGATTGGAATTTATCTTGATATTAGTTGAAGGGCTATATCTTTTTTACTTCTATTTTTATATAATTTTTTCATTCTTTAAAACTCATACGAACTGACAGTAAAAAAGTATGACCTTTTAATATGGACTATTTTTTTTGTTAATTATTAGTTATAATTAATTAATCTTATTTCAATTAAGCCTTTGTTTATGATGATTAAGGTAATTGAAACCTAAAATAAGTTAATTATTCTTTATAAGTATCGATTCTAGCTTACTTATTTAGGAATAAAGTAATTAAATTTCTTTATTCAAAATTAACCCAGTCCACTCTTTTGGCTTTTCTAACATAGGGAAATGCCCACATTTTTTAGTCCAAAATAATTTGTTATTATGGATTTCTAATGCTAAAAGTTCAGCTATTAAATCGATAGTAACAGCATCATTTTTAGCCCAAACAATTTTTGTTGGTATTTGTGTTTCTTTTAAAGCACCAATCCATCTATGCCAAAAAGTATAGCGTTCGTTAATGTAGTTTGATAAAGAATGAATTATTTTTTCACCTTGTATTGTGCAATAGTTGAAACCACATTTCTTGTAACTCCTCATTTGAAATTTTCTTTTTATCAAAATAAATATTTTGTAAATTCTTTTTGTATAAAGAAAAATTAGTCAGTTTTGCAACCCACTTTCTAGTAATCTTATTTCGTAATAATTTTTGAATAACACACAGTTTAGATAACTCTATATGCATAGAACCGTTGCATAAAATTAGTTGGTCTATTTGTAAATTAATTTGCTGTTTGTTATGTCTAGCTAAAATTTCGGTTGCAATACTTGTTCCGTAATCATGGGCTAGTAGAGTTACATTTGTTAAACCCATTTGCTTCCATAATTGCAAGGCAATACCAGCTAGCTCTATTATAGAATAAGAATATTCTAAAGGTTTGTCAGACAATCCAAACCCTAAATGATCATGGATAATAACTCTATAGTTTTTACTTAATTCTGGTAAAACTTTTTAATAATCATAAGAAGAGGTAGGGTAGCAATGTAAAATCATTAATGTTTCTTTTGATTTGCCTTTATCAATAACAAAAATATTTTTATTATAAACAGAAATAAGATGACCTTTATTCTTCCAATCTAAATTGTTTATTTTTTTTTAAAAGAATTGTGCTAATCATAGAATTAATTAAAAATAAACAATAGATATTTATTTTTTTAATACACACTGTAACCATTCTTGAGGTGTTTCTAACATCGGTAAATGACCTGATTTTTCAATCAAACTAACTTTATAAGTAGTAATTTTATCTTCTTTTGAAATTCCTAACCAATCATATGTAATTTTATCTTCTTTGCCCCAGATAAGTTCAATTGAATTTTCTGTCTCTTTTAAAGCAGTAGCCCATCTATTCCAAAATATTTTACGCTCTCTAACACAATGATATATGAAATTTATGATATCTCTACCATTATTATTTTCTAGTTGAATCCACTTTTCTTTTAGCTCTTCATCAGTAATTTTAGTTTCATCATAAAAATAATCTTTAATTATTTTTTTATAAATACCAAAAGAGGTTAGCATAGAAATCATTTTTTCAGAATCCACATCTTTGAACGTATTGTGTATATCTAAATAATTATAATGGTTTATAGGTATATCTCCATTGCAAAAGAATATTTTTTTTATTTGAATATTTGTTGCTGTGTGATTCTGTCTCGCTAAAATTTCTGTTGTTAATAAATTACCAAATCCATTAGATATTAAAGTAACGTTATTTAATCCTAATAAATTCCAAAGCTCAAGTACATAATCTGTTTGATCTATCATTGTAAAATATTTGTTTTCTGGTTTATCAGAAAAACCGAATCCAATTAAATCTTGTACAATAACTCTATAATTTTTACTTAATTCTGGCAGTACCTTATAATAATCATAAGATGATGATAAGTATCCATGAAGAATTACAATACAATTTTCATGATTTCCTCCGGTATCAATTGTGAAAACATTTTTATTATATACAGGCACTAAAGAACCTTTTTTTTGCCAATCTAAGGAAGAAATAAAGGAGTTGTCTTTTATTAATGTTTCCATAGTTAGAAGGGTTTTGAATCATTAATTTTAAAAACAAGGTTTATCCAATATTTAGGGCTGTCTAGTATAGAATAATGTCTAGAATTTTCTATCCATTCCAAATTCTCATTAATATTTTCTGTAGCTAAAACAATAGCAATTTCTTTTATGGCTACAGGATCACTCTTTTCCCAAACTATTTTTATTGGAATTTCAGATGCTTTTAAAGCTTCTGTCCATCTATGCCAAAATGTGTAACGCTCATTAATGAAATTACTTAATAAGTGAATTTCTTTTTTACCTTCATCAGAATTTAAATTATTCCAAACCTCTTTAATATCGTACTGTGAGTGGACCTCAGGGTTTAAATTATCTATTTTTAATCTCTTTCTAATTTTACGATAACCATTACTCGTAAGTCTTGCAATAAATCTCCCTACTTTCTTGTCTTTCAGAAGTTGAGCCATGTTTCTTAAGTGCAAGTGCTCAAGCCTCATACTACTATTACAGAGATATATTTTTTTAATTTTAATCGGAATTAAGTTGTGATTTTTTCGAGCTAAAATTTCTTTTGCTACAGAAGTACCATAATCATGAGATAAAATAGTCACTTCTTTCAACCCCATTTTATGCCACAATTGTAAAGCAAAATCAGCTTGATCAATTAAAGAATACGTATAAGAGTCTGGTTTGTCAGAAAACCCAAAACCTAAATGATCATGAATTACGACTCTGTAACGATTACTTAGTTCTGGTAAAACTTTTTCATAGTCAAATGAAGAAGTTGGGTAACCATGTAGGATGACTAATACGTCTTTTGATTTACCTTCGTCAATTACAAAAATATTTTTATTTAAAATTGAGAAGAACTTACCTCTACTTTTCCAATTTTCAGCAGTCATAATATTTAGGGGGTTAATTGCTAATTATATTAGCTAAAGGTACCTATTTTTTAATTAGTTTTGGTCTTCCTAATTAAAATTTTAAAAGATTAATTTTATAGATATCATATTGCCCATTCCAATTCAGAAAACTTTCACGTATTCTGTAACTGAAGACGAAGCTGTTTTTTTGCAAAAAGGAATGCGAGTGGCTGTTTCTTTTGGTAAAACAAAGATGTATACTGGTTTAGTTTATAACATTCATCAAACTGCGCCCAATTTATATGAAGCTAAAGAAATTCATCAAATTTTAGATGAAACACCTTTGGTTAATGAACTGCAATTAAAACATTGGCAATGGATTTCTAGTTATTACATGTGTTCTTTAGGTGATGTTTATAGAGCTTCTTTACCTTCTGCGTTTTTATTAGAAAGTGAAACAATTATATATAAAAATGATGCATTTACAGAGGATGCTACTTTAGCTGATGATGAATTTTTGATTTTTGAAGCCCTACAGCATCAATCGCAACTAACAATACATCAAGTTGCCGATATTTTAGGTAAGAAAAAAGTAATGCCCATTGTAAATCAACTGATTAAGAAATCTGTAATTACAATTAAGGAAGAAATTTATGAACAATACAAACCAAAATTGGTAAAATATGTTCGTTTGCACTCAGATTATAATTCTGATGATTCTTTAGAAAAATTACTGGATGAATTATCAAGAGCAAAAAAACAGCGTGAAGCCGTTTTAGGATTTTTTCAATTGTCATCCACTAAAAAACCTATAAAGGCAAAAGATTTAGAAGAAAAAGTAGCTGTTTCTTCAACCATTTTAAAATCTTTGGTTGCTAAGGGAATCTTTGAATTTTATCATATTAAAACTGATAGAATTCAATATAAAGGGGATACAAATGATCTAAAAGTACTCAACGAGTTTCAAGAAAAAGCGCTTTCAGAAATTAAAGAAACCTTTAAAAAAAAGGACGTCACACTTTTACACGGAATTACAAGTTCTGGTAAAACAGAAGTGTATACGAAGTTAATTCAAGAAGTTTTAGATGAAGGAAAACAAGTTTTATTCTTGTTACCCGAAATTGCATTAACCACTCAAATTATAACACGTTTACAGTTTTATTTTGGGGAACAAATTTCTGTTTTTCACTCTAAATATTCTATGAATGAACGCGTAGAAGTTTGGAATAATGTTTTAGAAAATAAAACAAAAGCGAGAATTATTTTAGGTGCAAGATCTTCTATTTTCTTGCCCTTTTCTAATTTAGGGTTGATTGTTGTTGATGAAGAGCATGAAACTTCTTACAAACAATTTGAACCTTCACCAAGATACAATGCTCGTGATGCTGCTATTGTTTTAGCAAAAATTCATCAAGCAAAAATTTTATTAGGTTCTGCTACGCCGTCATTAGAGACTTATTTTAATGCACAACAAAACAAATACGGTTTTGTAGAAATTAATAGACGTCATGGAAATGTTCAATTACCTAAAATTGAATTGATTAACGTTAAAGAAAAGCAACGAAAAAAGGAAATGACGGGTCATTTTTCTGATAGATTGCTGAAATTGATTCAAGAAGCTTTAGATCAAAAAGAACAAATTATTTTGTTTCAAAATAGGCGTGGATTTTCACCAGTTGTTGAGTGTAAAACCTGTGGAGTTTCTCCACAATGTCCAAATTGTGATGTTTCTTTAACTTTCCATAAATTTAAACACGAATTACGTTGTCATTATTGTAATTATCAAAGAGCAATGCCTAATAGTTGTGGTGCTTGCGGTAGTAATACTTTAGATAATAAAGGCTTTGGAACTGAGCAAATTGAATTAGAATTAAAAGAATTATTTCCTGATTTTAAAATCGGAAGGATGGATTTAGATACTACTCGAGGAAAACACGGATATCAGAAAATTATTGGTGCTTTTGAAGCAAGAGAAATTGATGTTTTGGTAGGAACACAGATGCTCTCAAAAGGGTTAGATTTTGATAATGTTTCTTTGGTGGGAGTTTTAAATGCAGATACGATGCTAAACTTTCCAGACTTTAGAGCGCATGAAAGAGCATATCAAATGATGGTACAAGTTTCAGGAAGAGCAGGCAGAAGTAAAAAACAAGGAAATGTAGCAATACAGACCTACAATCCTTTTCATCAAATATTACAGCAAGTTTCTGTTACAAATTATGCAGAAATGTATAAAGAGCAATTGCAAGAACGTTGGCAATATAAATATCCGCCCTATTATCGTTTGATAAAAATAACATTAAAGCATAAAGATTATAGTAAGGTAGATAACGGAGTAAATTGGTTATTTAAAGCATTATATAATTCTTTTGGAGAATATGTTTTGGGTCCGACTGCACCTGCAGTTTCTAGAATTAGAAATCAATATATTAAAAATATTGTGATTAAAATTCCGCCAAAACAAAATTTAGCAAACACAAAAAATCATCTTTCTAAAATTAAAAATACGTTTGAAGCTGTAAACGATTTTAGGCCAATAAGGTTTATTATTGATGTTGATGCTTATTAAATAAGT
>JBNMNZ010000100.1:0-6290 GCA_051276605.1 Polaribacter sp.
GTAGACAATGCTTTTTTCATCTTGTTAGAAAACTGTAGCAAATAATACACCGGAAAAAAATATATTATAGCTAATAGTAAATACGTAAAAGTCATTATTAATCCTAAACTTTCAGGTATACCTGGTTGCATTTTCATCGCCATCTCAAAAATAGTAGTTGCAAAAATGGCCAATATTAAAATTAAACTAATTAGAATAAAACCTATAATCGCCAAGAAATTAGACCATTTAGCTGTTTCTCTTAAAAAATTTTTAGAAGCACTAGTAATTGTTAACTGTTCTAATTGCGTTATTGGGTTATGTATCATATTTAAAAATATTTCATTTAGCTCTTTCAAAAATAAACAAAAAAAAGAAGCCACGAATTCATAATTATAAATTAATTCGTGGCTAAAATTTGTAATTACTAAATATTACTTAAATTCAGTAATTGTTTTCTTAATAATAGAAATACAATCCATTAATTGAGTTTCATTCATGACTAATGGTGGTGCAAAACGAATAATATTACCATGGGTAGGTTTTGCTAATAAACCATTGTCTTTTAATTTCATACAAATATCCCAAGCTGTAGAGCTTTCTTCTGTATCATTAATTAAAACAGCATTTAACAATCCTTTTCCTCTTACCGATTTTACCAAATCATTTTCATTTGCAAAAGCGGTTAATTCTTCTCTAAAAATAACGCCTAATTTATCAGCATTAATCGCTAGTTTTTCATCAGCAACTACTTCTAAAGCAGCCATTGCTACTGCTGCTGCAATAGGATTACCACCAAATGTAGAACCATGATTTCCTGGTTGAATAACATCCATAATGTTGTTATTTGCCAAAACAGCAGAAACTGGATATGCGCCTCCACTTAGTGCTTTTCCAAGAATTAAAATATCTGCTTTTGTTTCTGGTTCTCCAGAACAGTTTTTCTCTTCACAAGAACAGTTTCCACAAGTAGCTAATAAACGCCCAGTTCTTGCAATTCCTGTTTGTACTTCATCTGCAATAAATAACACATTATGATCTACACACATTTTTTTAGCAGCAGCTAAATATCCATCAGATGGTACAAAAACTCCTGCTTCACCTTGAATCGGTTCTACTAAAAATGCGGCAATATTATTATTACTTTCTAAAGCTTCTTGTAATGCCTGTAAATTATCGTATTCAATTTTGATAAATCCTTTCGTATAGGGTCCAAAGTTTTTACGTGCTACAGGATCATTAGAAAAAGAGATTATGGTCGTTGTTCTTCCATGAAAATTGTTTTCACAAACGATAATTTCTGCTTTATTCTCATCAATTCCTTTTACTTCATACGCCCATTTTCTTGCTAATTTTAAAGCCGTTTCTACAGCTTCTGCACCGGTATTCATTGGCAGTAATTTGTCGAAACCAAAGAGTTCCGTAGCAAATTTCTCATACTTCCCTAACATGTCATTGTAAAATGCACGAGAAGTTAAAGTCAATGTTTTTGCTTGTTCTACCATTGCATTCACAATTCTAGGATGACAATGCCCTTGGTTTACAGCAGAATATGCTGACAAGAAATCATAATATTTTTTTCCTTCTGCATCCCAAACATATACACCTTCACCTTTACTCAAAACCACTGGAAGTGGATGATAGTTGTGCGCGCCATGTTTGTTTTCTAATTCGATTGCTTCTTTCGAAGTCAGTTTGTCTAAAACAGTCATTTTTTTCGTTTTAAATGTTTATAATTAAATAACCATTCCTGTTCTACCTTTATCCTTTCAGTAAAAACTGAAAATTCAGCGTGGGAAAGAAATCATCCCCGAAGTTTTACAAAAGTAAATAAAATAATTAACTATTTGAATACTGATTTTGTCGGTCTACAGGCATTCCTTTCTACTAAAAAAATCAGAATCAAATTGCGCTTTCCAAGCTATTTTTTTTGATTTTTTAATTGCAAAGAAAGTTATAGGTTATGAATGGAAACTAGCTTATTAAAAGAGATTACTTCTTAAAATAGCAATAACGAATCTATCAAAAAAAAGATGCCGTTGTAATCGCTAAGGCAAATTGTAATCCTAAAAACCAGAATTATTTAAAAATACCAATCGTTTTTTTTAAGACTTCTTAAATTTTTTTAGTTCTGTGAAGTCTTTTAAATATTCAAAAAACAATTATCCTCTCCTTTTCTTTTCTTAATTTTGCAAGCATAAACAATTAAGAATGCCACGTAGAGAACGAAATAAATTTGTAAAGAAGAATCAAGTTTTAGAATTAAAAATTGAGGATTACGCTTTTGGAGGAAAAGGGATTGCAAGAATTAAATCTGAAGAAGGTAGTTTTGTGATTTTTGTACCTAATACCTTACCAGGGCAATTGGTAAAAGCGCAAATTAGTAAGTCTAGTAAAAATTATGCGGAAGCAAAATTAATAGATGTTTTAGAACCTTCAGAAAATGAAATTAAAGTTCCTTTTCAAGACATACCTGGAGCACCTTATATTCAGTTACCAATTGAATTACAGCATCAATATAAAAAAGAAAGTACGTTATCACTTTTTAAAAGAATTGGTAAAGTTGAACATATAGAAGACCTATTTG
Organism: Polaribacter sp.; assembly: GCA_051276605.1. GTDB lineage: Bacteria > Bacteroidota > Bacteroidia > Flavobacteriales > Flavobacteriaceae > Polaribacter. The sequence goes on from JBNMNZ010000100.1 coordinate 2,567, forward strand.
ACGAATTTATTACGTCTCCGAATGTATTTCATTATCGTAATAAAATGGAATATGGTTTCTCTGCAATTGGGTACGATAGAGTTACAAAAAGAGATAAAGATGAATTTACATTAGGTTTTAAAAGACGTGGTGTTTGGTGGATGGGAGATAATTTAGAGAAAGATTCTGGTTTGTTTGATAAGCAAATGGAAGACAATCTAAAAAACATCAGACAATATTGTATCGAAACAGGTTTAGAACCTTGGCATGGTCCAAAAAAAGAAGGTTTCTTTCGATATTTTGTCGTTCGTAAATCATTTAAAACCGATGAACTTTTATGTAATTTAGTAACGACTTCATCAGATTTAGAGACCTTTGATTTACAAAAATTTGCATCCTTTTTAAAAGGCATTTTTGGAGAGCGTTTAGCAGGTTTATTACATACCATAAACAATGAAACCGGAGATAGAACGATTGCTACTTCTGGAAGCATCGATTTGGTGTACGGTAAAGATAAAATTGTTGAAGAATTATTAGGTTTAAATTTTGAAATCAGCATGAAAAGCTTCTTTCAAACCAATCCAAAATGTGCAGAAAAATTATATAATAAAGTAGTAGAATATGTTTTAGAAGACAAGTCTAAAGTAGACAATACTGTTGTGATGGATTTGTTTTGTGGAACAGGAACAATCGGACAAATTGTTGCTTCTAGAAGTGAGAATGCTAAAATTGTAGGCGTAGATATTGTTGCGTCTGCCATTGAAGATGCCAAAAAAAATGCCAAAAGAAATAACATCGAAGGATTACAGTTTTACGCTGCAGATGTTGGGAAGTTTTTAATTTCGCATCCTGAATATCAAGATAAAATAAAAACAATAATTTTAGATCCTGCGAGAGCAGGAATTGCACCAAAAACTTTGCAAAAAATCATCAATTTAAATGCAGACAGAATGGTGTATGTTTCCTGTAACCCTGCAACACAAGCAAGAGATACAGAGTTATTAAGAGAAGCTGGTTACGGAATTAAAAAAATTAGTTTGGTCGATCAATTTCCGCATACTTCTCATATTGAGACTGTCGTTTTGTTTGAAAAATGTTAAAGGAAATCATAATTTTTAAAGAATTGAACTTTATTTCTTAAAATGAGCCTATTTTAGCAATAGAAAAATAGATAAATATATCTATAAGATTACAAGGCAATAAATAAAAAAATTAAACGCATAAACCTTTTTACATGAAAAAACTTACAGACTTCGAAATAAATAAAAGATTAGAAAATCTTGTAGATTGGGATTTTTATGATAATGCATTGCACACCGATTTTGAGTTCGATAATTTTAAAGACTGTATGTCTGCAATGAATAGAATCGCATTTGAATGTGAAGCTTTAAATCATCACCCAGAATGGACAAATATCTACAATACTCTTGATATTACATTAAAAACACATGATGCAAATGGTGTTACAGCATTAGATTTTGAATTGGCAAAAGCGATCAATATAATTGTTGAAGTTGAAGATTAACTGTATGAAGAAAATAATTGTAATTCTCTTACTATGTATCGTCATAATTTCTGCTTGTGAGAAAGATGATTTTTGTGTTCAAAATCCGATTACTCCAAACTTGGTACTCCGTTTTTATGATACAAATGATCGGGAAACCTTAAAGCCTGTGCCATCCTTTTATGTTTGGGCAGAAGGGAAAGACACTATTTTTAAAGACGTTAGTACAGATTCTATTTATATTCCTTTAAATAGTTTAATGACAGAAACTGTGTATCAGTTATCAACGGAAAATACCGTAAATAAATTTACGATAAATTACACTCCAAATGAAGAATATGTATCCCGTTCTTGCGGTTTTAAAATAATATTTAATGAGGTAACTTTTACCTCTGATAATACATGGATTACAGATTTTACACCAGAAACACTAACAACAATTGACAATCAAAATGTAGCACATGTGCAAATATTTCATTAGTATTTTCTTCTTTTTTCTTTTTGTTGATGGCTATTCTCAAGAACAAAAGAAAGCAATAGAGGAAACAGAAAAAGATTCCATTGTTTACAAATCTCCTTATGGAATTCGTCTTGGGGTCGATATTAGTAAACCTATATTATCTACAATTAACAGTGGGTATGGTGGTTTTGAAGTTATTGGTGATTACAGGATTTCCAAACGTTTTTTTGTCGCTGCTGAGTTGGGCTATGAAGAAAATACATCCGATGAAGATTACACAAACTCCACTTCAAAAGGAAGTTACGCAAGACTTGGCTTTAACTATAATGCTTATGAAAATTGGTTAGACATGAACAACGAAATTTTTCTTGGGTTTCGATATGGTTTTAGTCTTTTTGATCAAACTTTAAATAGTTATACACCTAACGTTGCTAATGAAGAGTTTGGAGAATATTTTGTACCTGTTGAAATAAGTAATTCTTTAACTGCTTCAAATCTAAATGCACATTGGTCTGAATTTGTATTCGGATTTAAAGTAGAAACTTTTAAAAACTTTTTTGTAAGTGCTAGTGTTTCTTATAAGGTTTTAATGAGTGCAAAAGAACCCGAGAACTTTAAGACATTATTCTCTCCCGGATTTAATAGAATCTTTGAAAGTAATTCCGGTTTTGGCTTTAATTATACCATAAGTTACTTAATTCCCTTTAAGAAAATATAAAAACCCCCTATTTGTTACTATTTTTTAGTAAATTTATACTTCGTTTTTTAAAATTATAAATAATGAATAAAATACCTAGTGTAAATTTAGCCGACTTTTTATCTAATGATGAAAGCAAAAAGCAAAAGTTTATTAATGAAATTGGACATGCATATGAAAACATAGGTTTTGTGGCTTTAAAGGGTCATTTTTTAAATGAAAAATTAGTTGATAGTTTATATGCTGAAATTAAAAATTTCTTTTCTTTACCTACAGATGTAAAAGAAAAATATGAAATTCCAGGGATTGGAGGTCAAAGAGGATATGTGTCTTTTGGAAAAGAATCTGCTAAAGGAAAGAAAGAAGGAGACTTAAAAGAGTTTTGGCATTTTGGGCAATATGTAGATGAGGACTCTAAATATGCAAAAGAATATCCTAAAAACGTCGATGTAAAGGAATTACCTAAGTTTAACGAAGTAGGTAAAGAAACCTATCAAATGCTAGAAAAAACAGCAAAATATGTGTTGCGTTCTTTAGCATTACATTTAGGTTTAGAAGAAATATATTTTGATAAATACATGAAAAATGGAAATAGTATTTTACGCCCGATTCATTATCCACCAATCAAAACAGAACCAAAAGGAGCAGAAAGAGCAGCAGCTCATGGAGACATTAATTTAATTACTTTGTTAATGGGAGCTCAAGGAAAGGGATTGCAAGTTAAAAATCATAAAGGAGATTGGATTGATGCCATGGCAGCACCAGATGAAATAATGATTAATGTTGGTGATATGCTTGCTAGGCACAGTAACAATAAGTTAAAATCTACGATTCACAGGGTTACAAATCCGCCAAAAGAAATGTGGGGAACTTCACGGTATTCTATTCCATTTTTTATGCATCCAATATCAGATATGAAACTTGATGTGTTAGAAAATTGTATCGATGAAAAGAACCCTAAACAATTTGAGGATATTACTGCTGGTGATTTTTTAGATGAGCGTTTAAAAGAATTGGGACTTAAAAAGTAAATCAGTCTGTTGGAGTTTTAAATTACAAATTAACTAAAAACTCTAACAGAATA
>JBNMNZ010000101.1:0-6208 GCA_051276605.1 Polaribacter sp.
CAACAATTTTAACAACAAGAATCAATACAAAATCCACGTTAATTAACGTGGATTTGTTATTTTTAGGGGTGAAAAATTTATCATAATGACTTTAAACCCAAAGAAGCTTTTTCTAATAGATGCGATAGGAGCAATTATATCTGCAGTAATGTTGGGTATCGTACTCGTAAAGTTTGAAGATATTTTTGGCATGCCAAAAAACATACTTTACTTGCTCTCTATTATTCCTTCTATTTTTGCAATATATTCATTTATTTGTTTTTTAAGAGTGCCAAAAAAATCGAAAATATACTTGAAAATAATTGCACTTTTAAATTTATTATACTGCTTTATAACTTTAAGTTTCGTAATATATTTATACAAAAAATTAACTTTTTTAGGAGTATTATATTTTGTTTTAGAACTTATAATTATTGTAATTGTAATTATGCTAGAGTTAAAAACGGCAACAAAGCATAATAATCTCTAGAAAATATTTTTATCCCTACAAGGTTTTGAAAACCTCGTAGGTTCATCAAAAATTATAAGGAAAAATGAACCAAGAAATCATCACACAAAATACCATTAAATTTGTAAAAAACGAATTAAAAGACGCTGAAGGTGGTCATGATTGGTTTCATATTGAACGTGTTTATAAAAATGCACTATTAATTTCTAGAGATGAAAAAGTTGATACTTTTGTAGTTTCTTTGGCGGCACTTTTGCATGATATTGCAGATCCTAAGTTTTATAACGGAGATGAAACTGTTGGACCAAGAGTAGCAACTACCTTTTTAAAAGAACAAGAAGTTCATACTCTTATTATCGAGCATGTTGTAAATATTATAAAACACATTTCTTTTAAAAATTCACTTTCCGAAACAGGTACCAAATTTACTTCAAAAGAATTAGAAGTTGTGCAAGATGCTGATCGATTAGACGCAATTGGAGCTATAGGAATTGCACGTTGTTTCAATTATGGTGGATTTAAAGACAGAGCGCTTTACAATCCTGAGATTGCACCAAATTTAAACATGAGTAAAGAAGCATATAAACATTCAACTGCGCCAACTATTAATCATTTTTACGAAAAATTATTGTTACTAAAAGATAAAATGAATACGATTACTGGAAAAAAAATTGCCGATAATAGACATCAATTTATGGAAATATATCTTCAGCAATTTTATGATGAATGGAATGGTAAACTATAATTTCAATTCTCTTTTGCCACTTCTAAGGCAGTAATCTTATATTCTAAGGCAGACAATTCCTCTCCACTTTCAATTATTTTTTCTACAGTTAAGTTTTTATTCAAATTTATAAAATCTAAAATTTCTTTACTTTTAAAAGTATAATATTCTATTGCTTTGTCAATTTTATTTTCCATGATAGTTGTTTTACTGAATTAAATTTTTCATTTCACTCCTATATTTTAATGCACTTTTACCTGTAAAATTTTTAAACAACTTATTAAAATGAGAAAAATTATTAAATCCACACTCAAAACTTACATCTGTAATACTCATATTGCTTTCTGCTAATAATTTAGTTGCATGTACAACTCGATACTCATTCACTAATTTTGTAAATGTTTTTCCAGTTGATTTTTTAAAATATCTACAAAAAGCAGGAACCGTCATGCTTACTAGATCAGAAATTTCATCTAAACTGATATGTTCTTTAAAATGGTCGTTAATATGTTTGTAAACAACTTCGATCTTATTACTATCTTGTTGCATAGCCTCAAAAGCAAATCCATTAGCATTTAATAATGTATAATCAGCTGTTGTCGCTAAATCATTTAATATTTCTAAAAAGGAAGTGATTCTATGAACACCTTCTAATTCTATAAGTCTCTCTATTTTAGCACCTGTTCTTTGTTTTATTTCTGTATTAAATCGAATTCCTTTTTTCGCCCGTTCAAAAAGAGCTCCAATAGCATTCATTTCTGGAATCTTAAAGAAATCTTTACCTAAAAAATCTGGTTTAAATTGTATTAAGGTTTCAGAACCATTTGTTGTTAAACGATCTAAATAACCTACATGTGGTAAATTAGAGCCTATTAATACTAATTGACTATTATTAAAATAACTTATATGGTTTCCTATGTGCCTTTTACCTTTTCCTTTATTAACATATACCAATTCAATTTCTGGGTGAAAATGCCAAAAGGGTGTGTGTTTTTTTAGAAACTCCACATGTTTTTTCACCAATAAAGAAGCGCCAAAGTTAGGAGTAATTTTTTCAAGTGTTGGTTTTTTCTGTTTCATGTCACAAAAATACGACACATAAAAGGGATTATCTATATATAATTATCAATTTTATATGCTAAATTAACTTTACATTTATTTAACACTGAATAACCTGTTAATTTAGCACATAAAATTACCAATTGTGTTGTTTTTAGATTGTAGTTCTTCTTCTAACTTTGCAGTGTAAAATAAAGAATAAATTTTATTTACAACAATAATTGTGTTTTTTGCAACCCTTTATTTGGTTCAACTAATAACAATAGAGTTTTTAATAATTAAAAAATAATATGATGAAAACAATGAAAACAAAAGTATTAGCAGTAGCTTTTATCCTAGGAGCATTCGTAAACTATGCAAACAACACTGATTTAAACAAGGTATTAAATACTAAAAAGGTTACAATAGAATTTAATGATGCAAAAAAAGGTCATGTACTAACTATTAAAGATAAAGATGGAACTATTCTTCATTCAGAAAATGTAATTAAAGAAGGTAAACTTGTCAAAATTTTTGATTTTTCAAAATTAGAAAACGGAAATTACTCATTAGAATTAAATAAAGATTTTGAAATTATTGTAAAAACTTTAGAAGTTAAAAACAATAAAGTAATTTTTAATGACGATTCTAAAAAGGTGATTTTTAAACCCGTAATAAGAAACAAGAAAAACATTTTAATGATTTCTCAAATTGCTTTTGATAAAAAACCTACAAAAGTTGTATTGATTTTTGATGATGAAATTATTTATTCAGAAACGGTAAAAGGTGAAGTCATATTAAACAGAGTTTACAAATTAGATAAAGAAGTAAAGGGAGATTATAAAGTTATTATTTACAACAACAATAGAAGTTATGTTCACGACTTTAAAATCTAAATACTAGTTTATATATATATTGTGTTTATTGATCGTAAACTTAATAAAAAACGAGCCTTAATTGGCTCGTTTTTTTATTCTTGTTTTTTAAAAAGCTTTAAGCTCCAGGAAAATTAGGCCTTCTTTTTTCTAAAAAAGCAGTTGTACCTTCTTTAAAATCCTCTGTTCCAAAACAGTTTCCAAATTCATTGATTTCAACATCAAAACCATTTGTACCATCTTCAAAATTTGCATTTACAGCTTTAATTGCTCCAGAAATTGCAACAGATGAATTTCGCATAATTTTACTAGCAATTTTTTCTGCTAACGGTAATAATGCTTCTTGCGTTGTTACATGATTTACCAAACCACAACTCAATGCATCTTCTGCAGAAATCATACCTGCAGTCATAATTAATTCCATTGCTTTTCCTTTACCCACTAATTGTGGTAAACGTTGTGTGCCTCCATAACCAGGAATTACCCCTAAAGAAACTTCGGGTAAACCCATTTTTGCATTGTCGGACGCAATTCTAAAATGACAAGCCATAGCCAACTCTAAACCACCGCCTAAAGCAAAACCATTTACGGCAGCAATTACAGGTTTTGATAAATTTTCAATAAAATTAAATAACATTTCCTGTCCTTTTCTTGCCAAAGAACCTCCTTCATCAACAGAAAAACCTGCGAATTCAGAAATATCTGCACCTGCAACAAAAGCTTTTTCTCCACTTCCTGTAAGTACAATTACTTTAACATCTTCATCATTTTCTAAAGCCTCAAAAGCGTCACTTAATTCATGAATTATTTCACTATTTAGAGCGTTTAATTTTTTTGGCCTGTCAATTGTTACTTTGGCGAAAGCATTATTTTTTTCAACTAAAATAGTATTGAATTTCATATTGTGTGATTTTAAAACTAATTGTTTTTATTTTTATTCTTTTGGTAAAATTACGGTAAAAATAGTTCCTTTTTCTTCTTCTGATATAAAAGAAATTGTGCCTTCATAAGCTTCTATAATGTTTTTAATCATTGGTAAACCAAGCCCCATTCCACTAGATTTAGTTGTAAATTTTGGTTCAAAGATTAAATCTTTAACATCCTCAGCAATTCCTTTTCCATTATCAGAAACCACAATTTTTATATCCTTTTTTTCTAATAAAACAATAACATCAATTATTGGGTTTTCTTCATTCTCTGATGCCTGCATCGCATTTTTAACCAAGTTTGTTACAATCCTAATCAATTGAGTTTTGTCTAAATCTGCAAATAACTCATCCTCTTTCGGGGTATAATTAATAAAATCTTCGTTAAAAATATCTAAGGCTAATTTTACAACACTAATTACTTCAATTCTTTCTCTTTTTTGAGTTGGCATTTTGGCGAAATCTGAAAAAGCAGAGGCAATAGAACTCATTACATCTATTTGCTGAATTAAGGTTTTGCTATATTCTGCTAATTTTTCTTTAATTTTTTCATCTTCAGGATTAAATTTTCGCTCAAAACTTTGAACAGTCAAACGCATAGGAGTTAATGGGTTTTTAATTTCATGTGCCACCTGTTTTGCCATTTCTCTCCAAGCTTGTTCTCGTTCACTTCTTGCTAATTTTGCAGCACTTTCTTCAAGCTGATCTATCATATTGTTATATGCTTCCACTAAACTCTCAATTTCTGAACTTGCAGCATTTAAAATAATTTTCTCATTGCGTTTATTTAATTGCGTTTGCTGCATTTTATCAGAAATAGTCTGTATGGATCTTGTAATATAACTTGATAAAAAATAGGCTAAAGCAATGGCTATTAAAAACATTAACAAGTACACTAAACCTAATCTAGAAATAAACTCTCTCAACTCTTTTTCTATTTCAGAATTATCTTGAGTAAACTGTAATTCAATGATTCCTATTCTTTTAAATTTTGGGTCCTTTATATATGAATATGACGTTTGATATCCTGTACCATCTTTCTCTCTTGTTTTTAAAATTTCATGATTAGAATTTTGTGCTAATTCTATAATAATATCTTCTGAAAGTGTTGCTGATTCTAACTTTTCGAAAGCACTTGCAATAGATGATTTTAAAAGATTTCCTTTTAAATCATAAATAGAAATATTTAATTTATTTATAGAAGATATTTCATAAATACGCTCTTGAAAGATTTTAGTTAAATTTTCTGTTTTCACAGGATAAGTTGTTTTATTTGTCAACTCTAAATCTATGGTTTGTTTTGTCGTCGCTTCTTTACGTTCAAAACGCAGAATATTATAATCCGTTGTTTGCTCATCGTATTGATAAACTGTAACACCTAAAATTAATATTGATGCCAAAAGCACCAACAAAATCATAGATAAAAAAATGCGTATTCTAAGTGATATATTTTTAAATATTTTCAAGAAAATTAGTTTTTTTTATAATTACCAAAAAGTATTCCAAAAACAACAATTAAAAGAAAATTATTAACTTTCAATTTAATGAATTTTAGAGGTACAAGATAGGTAAATTAAAAAAGGAGAACAATACAGAAATTAAGATGAAACCAACGGTAAAAACTTGCTTCTAAATTTGATGATAAGTGGAATGCCTCTTGCTAAGATCCAAAAAGTAAAAGCAATCCAAATGGCTACTAATTTATAATCTAGCCAATCAAAAAACAAAAGTGTCGGAATAAAAACAAAACCCGTAGAAAGAATTAACAGGTTTCTCAAATATTTCATTTCACCCATCCCTTTAAACATTCCGTCAAAAATAAAAGTAATTGCACTTATTGGTTGGGTTAAAATTACAATCCAAAAAACATGGTAAAACTGTTCTAAAACTAAAGCGTCTTTTGTGAAAATCCGACCAATAAAATCATAAAAAACGAATCCGATAACAGCAATAATCATTCCCATAAAGAAACCATATTTAGTAAGCTTGCTACTTAATTTTAACAATGTTTTGTAGTCTTTTGCCCCTAATAATTTACCTGACAGAATGTTTCCTGCACTAGCGTATCCATCAATCATAAAAGCCCCTAACAACCAAATATTTAAACCAATTGTATAGGCTGCAATATATTCCTTACCATAATCAGTTGCATAAGCAGTAGCAAAAAATAGGGCTGTGTTTAAAGCAATTGTTCGTA
>JBNMNZ010000102.1:0-6170 GCA_051276605.1 Polaribacter sp.
TCAACTCCACTACCAACTCCACTGCCATCTAAAGGAAGTTGGATGGAAGGATTTAACATTTCTTAGTACTATTTATTAAACAAAATATAAATGAAATCAATCTTACTAGCATTTCTGCTTTTTAATACATTAATATATAGTCAAGAAAAACAAGATCCGACTAAGGTTCTCCCTAAGTCAAAGTTAAAGAACGTTGCTAAAAACAAAATTAATTCTGAAAGTCCAAGTATTACTAGAAAAAATACTATTTCTAGCATAGAAATGCTAAAAAAAAATCTTGATACTATTAAGGATGAACTTAATAAAAGCTCAGATAAATCTGACCCCACTAAAAAGAAGAAAGATGAAAAAGAACTTGAAAAGTCCAAAAACCCCCAAACCATTGATGAGACTTTTACTAGTGAAAATGATAAATCAAAAAACAAAAGCTTAGATAAATCTGACCCCACTAAAAAGAAAAAAGATGAAAAAGAACTTGCACAGTCCAAAAACCCCCAAACCATTGATGAGACTTTTACTAGTGAAAATGATAAATCAAAAAACAAAAGCTTAGATAAATCTGACCCCACTAAAAAGAAGAAAGATGAAAAAGAACTTGAACAGTCCAAAAACCCCCAAACCATTGATGAGACTTTTATTAGTGAAAATGATAAATCAAAAAACACTAGTTTATTCGATAATCTAGCTTACTATATTAAAATAGTATTAATACTATTGATTGTTATTTTTATCGTTTATTGGATTATTAAAAAACATAAAATATTAAAGAAAAAAATAGCTTTACTGGAAAATGAAAACGGTAATTTAAAAAACGATTGTAAAAAGTTAAATATTGAAATCCAAAATTTAAATAATAAATTAGGGAAATCAACAAAAATTAATCAAGATTTTAAAGGTAAGTCTTCAGTAGAAACAAGATCAATAAAAACTTCAGTCGTTAACAATATAATGCAACAAAATACTTTAACCGAAAATGAAGTAACCGAACTCAAAGAAAATCAAGAAAATAGATGGGTAACTATAGGTCATTCTGCTATAGGGAAAAATCACACGAATACGACTCCTATTATACCTTGTCAAGATAACAATCATTTTGAATCTTTAAGTGATAAATTTCAATTGGCAATTGTTTGCGATGGTGCAGGTTCAGCTAAAAGGTCTCATTATGGATCGAAATTCCTTTCGCAAGGGGCAATACCAAAAAACATAAAATTAAATTTAGAAAATTTAAATTGGTTTAAAAATGGAGAAATCCCTACTAAGTTAGAATGGAATAAACTCAGTAAAAATATTTTAAAACAATCATATACAGATTTAAAAATTTGGGTAAATAGTGAAAATAAAAAAAAGAACACTAGTTTCTCAGTTAATGAATTTGCTTCAACAGTTATAATTACAATTTATAATTCCAAAGGTGTATTAGTTGTAAACATCGGTGATGGTAGAGCAGGATATTTAAACAATAAAGGTCAACTGCAACCGCTTTTCACACCATATGGAGGTGAAGAGTCTAATGGAACCATATTCATAACATCTCCTATTTGGGATGAGCCAGAAAGTTTTATACAATCAAATGTTTTCTCTGAAGACATACTTTCTGTTTTTCTTTTGTCAGACGGTATGGAAAAATCAACTTTCGAATGTTCTAATTTAACAAATGATGTATTTGTTGACCCCAATATGCCATACAAAAAATTCTTCTTGCCAATTTTTTCTAAAATAAAATCAATTTCTACCCAAGAAGAGGAAAAATTATCAGATGAATGGAAGAAGTTTCTTGAATCTGGCACTGAAGCTATAAAAATCGAAGGGGATGATAAAACTTTAGTAATATCCTTTCTAAAATAATTAATACATGTACACAGGTCTGTCAGGTAAATCAATAACTTTAGGCTCTCTAATAGCGAAAGGAGGCGAAGGCGAAGTTTTTAGTATTGTTGGTGACAATGCAAATTGTATAAAAATATATCATCTAAATATTAGAAATAAAGAAAAGGAAGAAAAACTTAAATATATGAGTTTAAATGAACCTCATAATATTGAAGGCAAAAATTATAAGATTTGTTGGCCAAAAGATGTAATTTATCAAAAAGGAAAGTTTGTGGGCTTCATGATGCCAAAAGCATTCGAAAATAGCTCTTTACCTTATCACTTATGTCAACCCAATATACCTAAAGAATTACCTAAAATTTGGCATAATACATTTAATAGAAAATCCGTTCAAGGTATAATATCTCGATTAAAACTTAGTACAAATATTGTTGCTGCAATAAAAAGGATACATGATACAGAAAAATATGTTATAGTCGATTTAAAACCACAAAATTTATTAGTTACATCTAGTGGTAGGGTATCTATTATAGATTTGGATTCTGTTCAAATAAGCGCGGATGATAAGATTATTTTTAAAGCTCCCGTATCAACACCAGAGTATACTCCACCAGAAGCTAGTGATATTATAAAAAGCAATGTACCGATAACTAAAGATTGGGATGTTTTTTCAGTAGGTGTGGTTATTTATGAAATTTTATGTGGTATTCACCCATATGTTGGTTCAGCAAAACCTCCTAACGACAACCTAAATACAATACAAGAAAAAATAAAAAATAATGTAACCTATCTAACTATCGGTAAATCAAAGTTTAATGTTTTACCAACACCTCATAATACGTTTGACTCCTACTCTGTTCTATTAAAAAATAGTATTACAAAAATATTTCATCCGTATAAATTGGGAGTTTCAAGTCGCCCTAAAATGGATGAAATTGGAGAACGATTATTTACAGAGGTTAAAACTTATGAAGAACAAGCCCAAAAAAAACAAAATCTCATATATGAAAGAGAAAAAGATAATGCGTTAGCGAAAAATAAAATTCTAAAAAAGCAAAATGAAAGAATATTAATTTCTATCGAAAAGGAGTTAATAAAAAATAAAAAACTACAGGATGAAATTACTCTTTTATCAGGAAAAAAAGGGGGCAATGAAGGTTGGATAACTTTTCTTAGTATAGCCCTAATTATGGCAGTAATTTTTGCAATTGCTCAAAGAATTGTTTTAGAAGTGGATAACGAGAGTTTAAAACGTGATAATCTTCGCCTTAAAAATTCTTTAAGTGATAGAGAAACATTTAGTAGTCAAATAAGTGTTTTAAAAGAGGATAACGAGAGTTTAAAACGTTATAATCTTCAACTTAAAAAATCTTTAAGTGATAGAGAAACATCTAAAAATATTAAAATAACTGATTTAGAAGAAAAGTTGAAGAATTTTCAGAAGTATTCAGCACCTCTATCTATTAAAAGCATTAGTTTTAGGTCTAGTAAAGGTCAAGGATATGGTGATCAATTTAAAAACAAAAACAATTATCTTTCTGAAAATCAGTGTTTTTATTTATACCCTACATTAAATTATATGGGTTTAATTAGCGGTAGTAAAACAATACTAGTTAAGTATTATAATCCGGATGGAACTTTAAAAGAAACGGAAGATAAATCGAATATGCCTGAAGGTTATACGTTAAAGTATGATGAATATATATACTCTGGAAATAATGAACTTGAATTAGGTGGGTTTGGAAGTGCTACAGTAGGTGCATGGGAAATCGGATATAATAAAATTGAAATTTGGATTGAAGGAAAGATGATTTATAGTCAAAAGTTTTATGTTACATCAAGTTAAAAATTAAATGTTTTACATTAAAAGAAATATAGAAGAGTTCGGTCCCTATGATGCTGAGCAAATAAAACAATCCTTTGCTGAAGGAGCTCTATTAAAAAAAGATTTAATTAGGCATCAAAATACAAGTAAATATATTTCAGTTATAGAGTTTTTACAAATAAATAATATAACTATTTCTCAAAAAGAAGAACAAGTTCAAGATTTATTTAAAAATATATTTTCAATTCAAAGGGTATTTTTAAATCCATTTAAGTATTTAAAATCTGGTTTTAAAGAAAATAGTATAATCTATGTGTTTTTAGCAATCGTATTAATTCCTGTTTTGGCTTTGGTTTTTTCAGCGTTACCAATAGTTACTTACTGTATTTATGGGGTTTACTTTGCAGCAATATGGGGGGTAGCTCTGTATAAAACCATAGGTACAAATCAAGTTGCTATTAAGAATATTATTCTAATAATTATGGGCACTATAATTATTTCTACGATAACTATCTATTTATTTCAGAGTAGTTTTTTATGGCGTAAAATAGAGGTTCTTATACAATCAGAAAATATTTTATATAAATTTTTAGGTATGTTTTTTGGGGTTGCCATAATAGAAGAATCATTAAAACAATTGTTTATTTATGTGGTGATATCTAGAAATAAATTTGTTACCATTATAAGAACAGCTATATTTTATGGAATGATTTCTGGTCTTACTTTTGGCATAGTAGAAGGTGTAGAATATCAGGTGTCTTTAAATAAAGAGCTTGGTGCAGATCAAAATTATTTTTACAACATCATTCGGTTAACGTCTCTACCTTTTTTTCATGCGATATGGGCAGGTATAGGAGCATATTTTATTTCTTTAAGCTATATAATGTTAAAATTTAAATATACTTTAAGAGTGTTGGGGTTGTTAATACCAGCATTACTGCATGCATTTTATAATGTGTTCGGATTAAATGTATTGGGGATATTAGTAATTGTTTTTAGTACAGTTTTATTTTCAGTATATCTTACTAAGAGTAATTCTGTTGGAGAAAACTTAAATAAATTATAAATGAACAAATATTACATCATGTTAAATGGGCAACAAATGGGGCCTTTTACAAGCGCAGAAATAGCATCTAAAGGGTTTTCAACTGACTCCTATGTGTATAATAAAACTCTTGGTGGTTGGAAAATGATTTCAGAAATACCAGATTTTTTTTATAATGAGGTTGAACCTGAATATACTCCTCCTAAAAAAACTCCACCTGGGGTTGGCTTTGGGATAGGTCCAAAGATTCCAACTAATTTTTCATATGCCAGTTGGGTCAGTAGAGCTGGAGCTCATTTATTAGATAGTGTCATTGCAATGATATTTTTAGTAATATTTTTTGGCTTAGTAGGCGCAATTTTTGGTGACGATGGTGAAACACTGTTAGCTGCGTATATAACCTACTTTATAGTACTTTTTATTTATTATGCAGGTCTAGAAAGTGGTAGTAAACAAGGAACTTGGGGTAAACAAATTGTAGGTTTAAAGGTAGTTGATTCTGTAACACAATTACCAGTTTCCTTTGGTCAAGCTTCAGGTCGTCTTATTTCAAGAATAATTATTTCCGTTATCCCTTTAATAGGTTTAATCAACTATTTAAGTCCTTTATGGTCGGAGAAAAAACAAGCTTGGCATGATCAAATGGCTTCTTGTGTTATTATTGATAAGTAAATTATTTATTTTATGATTGTATAGTTTTTTTATTTCACGCTGGCTTGTGGTATAATTATAGAAGGAAATATTAATATTATCTAATAATTTTTCGCTCTGTCATTCCAATTAATTTCGTAAAGCAAAATTAAAAATTTCCTTTATCCATGCTTATTACTGTGCCTTAGCTAAAATTTGTATTCTATTTGATGCAATTATTTTTTGGCTTAAAAACTATTTTGAAAAAGTTAAGAATCTAAACAAAGTGTAAGGCTTTTGTAGTAGTTTCATATGTTAAATTTATTATGCAAGTAATTTTGTTATGAAGAGGTTTTTGTTATTTGATTTCAGGTGTCGGTCTATATTCTGTTGCACTATCCATTACAAATGCAGAACTATAAAACTTTAGTTTACCTTCTGAAAACTCAACTTTACTTTTAAAGGATAAAGATGGACAGCAATGTGCGTCTTGATAATGGCACCGTGAAACTCCTTGTAAAAAACCATTTTTAATTATTTGATATCTAAACCTATTTGGCCATCCTTCTTTTTTACAACCGCAAATTGCATCTTCATTGGTTACATCTTCTAATTTAAATTCAGTACCATAATTTATAAAAACATAAAAAAAGGTGACTTCATTGTAGCCATCCGATCTAAAAACACTTACGACACAGTCTCTTTTATTATCCCCATTTAAGTCGCCAAATATTATTCCATTATTACCATATTCCTGCATGTTAATGTTTGATGGGAGCTCGTAATAACTAATTTTATCTTCAAACTCTTTACCTCCTAAAAGCTCAGGAGGATACTTTA
>JBNMNZ010000103.1:0-6166 GCA_051276605.1 Polaribacter sp.
AATCACCTATGACCTTTCACCACCGGTATTATATCAATTAGGGATTATAGATGCATTAAGTTGGCTTCTTGATGATGTAGAAGCTACTCATAAGGTTGCGTGTCGACTTAATAGCAATGTTGACAATCTGAAACTTAGTGATGTGAAATCGATTTTACTATATAGAAGTATCCAAGAAGTAATAAATAATGCTATAAAATATGGGAATGCCTCTTTAATAACTTTAGACCTCGATAAGAATAAACTTGGGCTTGATATTCTTTTAACAGATAACGGTGTTGGCTTCGATACCTCCTTATTAAACAATCATCAAAATCATTCAGGTTCCGGTTTTGGTTTGTTTACTGTTCAAGAGCGTATTAGAAATATACAAGGAAGATTTACAATAGCTTCAGAAATCAATAAAGGAACAGTTGTTAAATTTTTTATACCTTTATCTGTATAAAATATATGAAAAAAATTAAAATAATACTAGTTGACGATCATAAATTACTTCGAGACGGTTTGAGAAATATTATAGAACAAAGGGCTAATATGCATATAATTGGAGAAGCTTCTGATGGTCGGGAAGCTATAAAAATATGTTCAAAATTAGTGCCAGATGTTCTTGTTATGGATATCGCCATGCCCGGTTTGAATGGGATTGAAGCTGCAATACAAATTCATAAAAGCAATCCAAAGATAAAAATAATAGGCCTTTCTATGCATTCTACGAAGCAATTTATTCAAGGGATGTTTAGAGCAGGTGCTTTTGGCTACTTGTTAAAAGATGGAGATGCTGATGAATTGATTACAGCAATTACGACAGTAATGCTAAATAAAAGATATCTCTCGAAAGACATCGATCAAGAGTTTCTTAATTTACTCAAGAAGGGTGAAAATTTAGAAGGAAAAGAATTAAGCCATAGAGAGAAGGAGGTTTTACAATTGATTGCAGAAGGTAATTCTTCTAAAAGAATAGGAGAGATTTTATTCTTAAGTCCGAAGACTGTTGATGTACATAGAAATAATATTATGAAAAAAACAGATCTATACTCCATTCCTGAATTGACCAAATATGCTATTCAAAAAGGATTAACTACATTGGAAATTTAATAATCTTTGCACAGTTAATTTGTTTAATGAAAAGTAAAATGATAGTCGTTTTGCCTATATAAATCTCTAAGCTTCTGTGTTCTCTTTAATTTATTAATAGTAGAAGACAACTTTTTTAGGCAATAGATCTGCTTGTTTTACTTCACAGAGATCCAGCTTAAATTAAATAGTTCTCTTTGAGAATCCATACTTATATGAAAGTTGTTTTTAGGTTTGTTTTTACTTAGTGTATTGTTCCCTAAGAAAATCAACTGATATTTGTTTTTCTCTAGTAAACCCTTTATTCAAAACCTTTGATTTATCTCAAAGTTAATAAACATTAGTACTATTGAAGTTTTTACCAACCATTTTGTCTATTACATCAAAAATATAGCAATAAGAAAAGCTAAACCACCCCCGTAGTTTAGCTTTCTAATCTAATATATCGAGAGATATATATATAATGTTATAATAGTTTTAGTTTAAGACTATAAAGTATTATAAGTAGAATTTTTTGATTTTAAATCATCAGCAAACCCTACACAGCAAATTTATTTAATAAGATAAAGCCATTCAATAGGTGATTTACTTAATTTACAATATGGGATTAAATTTTAATGTATTTAGAATAAAAAAGAGCTAAACTATGGGGTAGTTTAGCTCTCTAATCTAAATATATTGAGGGAAATATATATATAATATTATAATAGTTCTGGTTTAAGACTATAAATTAATCTTAGTATTTAAAATTAATTTCTTTATTACAAATTTATTTAACAAAGAAGAGTTAATCAATAGGTGATTTCCTTAATTTACAATGTGAGATTGATTTACAAATTTAAAATACGGCATTTCGAATTTAGTGAGCTTAAAGAAAGCTTTAAACATTTCACTAAATAAGTTTGCTGATAAAAATAATAAAGGGAAAAAGCAGGTGAAAAAAGTCATAACATTTAATGCATCAGATAAAGATTCTACACCAGACGACATTGTTATTAAATTAAGGCCTGAAAAATATAATCCGATGGAAGAAATTACGATTAATGCTAATTTTATTAATTTAGGGTGTATCATGATTTTAGGGGTTATAAATTATTAGTATTATAAGTAGCATTTGTTTGATTTTAAATCATCAGTAAATCCTACACTCCAAATTTATTTAATAAGGTAAAGCCATTCAATAGGTGATTTCCTTAATTTACCATGTGGAATTAAATTTTAATGTATTTAGAATAAAAAAGAGCTAAACTATGGTGTAGTTTAACTCTCTAATCTAAATATATTTGGGGATATATATTTGATTTGTATGTTTAAAAGTACTAGTGGTTAGGTTTTATATATTTCAAAGTATATTGCCATTCTGTTGGTGACTTTCTTAATTTATAATTATATTTAAAACGTCATTTGATGAAAATAGTTAAACTATGAGGGGTAATTTAACTTTTTATCTAACTATTTCGATGAATAAATGTGAACCCTATTACTATTCAAATTTACTTAATAAATAAAAGCCATTCAATAGGTGATTTTCTTAATTAAGGTTGTTAGGCATAAATTCTAATTAGCTTATTAGTCTTGATAAAGTTAATTTGTTTGCAATTACGATAAACAGGTACGTTATCAATTAAAAGAAAAGGAATTTCTCAACGTAATTAGTATTTATTATAAAAATATGATAATCATCTTGTTGAGTTGTTTTTTTTAAAAAATCGTTTTTTACTTTTTGAATTTCAATAATCATAGTTATATACAAGTGGTAAAATGGAGAAACCATTAAGCCTATTTGCATAAAAATTTCAATATATATTTCTAACTGGTTTTTGATGTTTTTAATGCACCGTTTTTAACCCTTTATATTTAAAAAAATGATAAACAGCCTAATGATAATGAATGGTATTAAGCCAATAAGAAAAGTGTTCTTTAGTTGATGAAATTAGAAAGTAATAAAGCCTTAAAATAGGATTTCCATCATACTTTGTCGTGTACTTTTGTAGGGGTATAATCGTTCCAAAGAGTAAGGATATCTGTAGCTACAGATGCGCCACTTCCTGCAGCAATTGCAAATTGACTAGGCAACCCAGCAATTGTACCACAACAATACAATCGTTTCTTTATGAGAAAATTGTCGTTTTTTAATTGAATTCTGTCTTTTCTTGGATCTGCTTTTTTATGAGGAATAATAAATTCATTCAACCCATCAACTGTAAAGGGTTTTGAATAGTTTAAAGCAATAACTAAAATTTTAGATTGATAACTATTCTTGTTTGTTTTTATTGCGTAAATACCCCCAATTTCTTGGATTGATAAAACTTTTTCATTTTCAATTTGAGAAACATGAGGATATAAAGTTGCTATTTGTTCTTTACCTTCAAGTAAGATGTCTTTTCCTAATGTTTTTGGGGATAACCCTAAAACATTATTAAACAGCGCATTTTCTAGATGAGAGGCTCTTTGATGCATAATAATTCCTATTTTTTTATGAGCAGCAAAAGTCTTTTTTTTTGCAGAGCCTAAAATAAGTGCACATTGCATTCCCGAAACTCCACCACCAATTATTAAGACATCAAAAATCATTTTATATAAACAGCATTTTTATGTTTTGAGTAAAAAGTTTCACAGAAATAGCTAATAAAATTACACCAAAAACTTTACGAATTATCTGAATTCCTGAAGGACCAATTAAACGTTCTATTTTTGAAGATGTTTTTAAAACAATGTATAAGAAAATTACATTTAAAACGACAGCTACAATTATGTTTTCTAGTTCAAATTCTGCTCGTAAAGAAAGTAAGGTTGTTAGACTTCCTGGGCCAGCAATTAAAGGAAAAGCTAAAGGAAAAACAGTTGCCGTAATAGGTGCAGAACCTGCATCATCTTTATATAATGTGATGCCTAAAATCATTTCTAAAGCAATAAAAAATAAAATGAATGCGCCTGCAACAGCAAAAGAATTTACATCAATACCAATTAAACTTAATAAACTTTGCCCTAAAAACAAGAATACAATCATAATAAAACCGGCAATAAGTGATGCTTTTTCAGATTGAATATGACCTACTTTTTTACGTAAATCAATTATAATAGGAATGTTACCAATTATATCTATAACAGCAAATAAGACCATAAATGCAGTTATAATTTCTTTTAGGTTAAAGTTCATAATAATTAAATTTATTTTTCTGCAAAATTAGTCAACTAACTTTACGAATTTGTAAAAATATAGAAAAAAATAATCATATTTTTGCAGATATGTTTCAACTAGGAAAAACGATCGTTTCAGAAGATATTATCGAAAAAGATTTTATGTGCAATTTATCTGCATGCAAAGGTGCTTGTTGTGTAAATGGTGATGCTGGAGCCCCATTAGAAAAAGAGGAAGCCAAAATTTTGGAAGAAATTTACCCGAGAGTAAAACCTTTTTTAAGAAAAGAAGGAATTGCCGTTATTGAAAAAGAAGGAGCCTGGGTTACTAATGAATGGGGAGAATTAGAAACACCTTTAATAAACGGAGCCGATTGTGCTTATGTGATTTTTGATGAAAAGAAGACTGCTCTTTGCGGCATTGAAGAAGCTTATAATCAAGGAGAAATTAGTTGGAAGAAGCCAGTTTCTTGCCATTTATATCCGATAAGAGTTAAAGATTATACTGAGTTTTCTGCAGTGAATTACCATAAATGGGAAATTTGTGATGCTGCTTGTTCTTTAGGTAAAGAATTACAAGTACCAGTTTATAAGTTTGTAAAACAAGGTTTGGTAAGAAAGTTTGGACAAAATTGGTATGACGAATTAGAAAAAGTAGCAGAAAAACATTTAAAATAAAGGGCTCCTAGAAATCACTTTTATAACTAAAGTGTTCTCATTTTTATCTTCATAAATAATCGATAGTTTCATTTTTTAGAGCGGCACATTCATTGTAGGCTCTAGAAATTATATCTACAAAATCTTTTTTTGGCAGCTTTCTTGAAAGTTGAAAACCATCTATTGTTTGCCTTTCAATATCTAAAAAAAATCTAATTTCAGTTGTTTGTAAATGCTGTAAAAGCTTCTAGCTTCTTTCTAAAATTAGAAACAGCCAAGTTTAATCGTGTAATTTTTTAGTTCATTAGCTTTAATTATTCTATCTAATTTTCTATAAATTAAAACTTATTGTGTTATAATATTCTGATATACATCTATATAAGTTTATTTTCTAGGGGTTCCTTTTTTTGGCACATTCTTTGGTTTAACAAAGTATTAACAGTTAAAAACTTTTTAATTATGAAAAACGTAAAGAAACAACCCACCAAACAATTAGAAAAATTCTCTAACATTTTCATGCAATTAGGACTTGTATTAGTGCTCTTTATCGTCTACATCACTTTTGAGCACGAAACAAAGCAAAGGGAGTTTGTTGTTGATAATTCGTATCAACCAGAAGTTGTTTTCATTCCCCAAGAGTCAGATGTCATTATTTCGAGAGAACCAAAAACAGAACCTATTGTTGAGCCACCGACAAATGATGCTTTTATTTTAGACGAGCCAATTGAAAAAGGAGATAATAAAATTATTGAAACGATTATTAATTTACCAAAAGAAAATATTGTTCAAATAAAACCGGCAGATATTATTGAAATTGAAATTCCTGTTGATGACGAACCAGAAACGGTACCTTATATAATGGTACAAAATGCACCTATTTTTAAAGGCTGTGAAGGTTTATCAAAAGAAGAGAATAAGAAGTGTTTTGATAAAAAAATGAAGCGATTTGTTCAGCGTAATTTTGATACAGAATTAGTAAGTGAAGTAGGATTATCTTCAGGGAAATATAAAATTCAAACGCAGTTTATTATTGATAATAAAGGATATGTTGTTGATATAAAAATTAAGGCACCACATGTAAGGCTTAAAAAAGAAACGCAACAATTAATTGAGAAGCTTCCTAAATTTACCCCAGGAAAACAAAGTAATAAAACGGTAAAAGTTCGGTACACATTGCCCATTTCTTTTCAAGTAAATTAAAAATTCAACCCAACTTTATGTTGGGTTTTTTTATTATTCCGTATTTTTGATCCTATGAAAATCAATGAATTTTTAGATGCGACTTATTTAAAGA
>JBNMNZ010000104.1:0-6152 GCA_051276605.1 Polaribacter sp.
AATATAACTTTGCAATTATTGAAGACGATTATGATTATGACTTTAATTATAATCATTCTCCGATTTTGCCATTGGCAAGTCATGATTCAAATGGAAACGTAATTTATATTGGTTCGGTTTGTAAAACGGTTGCACCTGTTTTTAGAATTGGTTATGTAATTGCACCGAAAGTGTTTGTGAACGAGGCTGCAAATCAACGTAGGTTTATAGACCGACAAGGAGATGCTTTATTAGAATTAACTTTTGAAGATTTTATAAAATCGGGAGATTTAGATAGACATATTAAGAAAGTGTTGAAGGTTTATAAGGCTAGAAGAGATTTGTTTTGCAAGCTTTTAACAGCAAAATTTCCTGCTATTTTCTCTTTCGAAATTCCAAAAGGAGGAATGGCGGTTTGGATCACTTTAAATAAAAAATATTCTTGGGAAAGAGTTGCTGAAGTAGCCCTAGAATATCAACTAGAAATAGGA
Source organism: Polaribacter sp. (assembly GCA_051276605.1). Taxonomy (GTDB): domain Bacteria; phylum Bacteroidota; class Bacteroidia; order Flavobacteriales; family Flavobacteriaceae; genus Polaribacter. Next base: position 471 of record JBNMNZ010000104.1, read on the forward strand.
GCGTGGCAACGTTATGATATCGAAAAGACAGGACATAATGGGATTAGAATGGGGTTTGCGATGAATACCGAAGCAGAAATATGCGAATTGATCGACCGACTTTCTAAGACGATGGAAGAAGTTAAAAGTCAAGAAAAATCTTTATAAATTTTTTGGGTAACTCTTTTGAAATTGCGATTTTCTCTTTCGTAAACGGATGTATAAAGTCAAGCGATGCTGCATGTAAGAACAATCCTTTTCCGCTTAAAACCTTATTTTCTAAAAAATATTCTTTATCACCTAAAACAGGATTTCTAATTGCAGATAAATGTTTTCTCAATTGATGTTTTCTTCCTGTTTTTGGAAGTAATTTCACTAAGTTTAAATACTCAAAACGTTCTGATGTTACCGACTTTAAAACTTCAAATTCTGTATGAGCATTTTTTTTATCAATTGGTGAATTTAGCTTTCCTTTAAGATTCATTTTTCCAATTGTAATTGCGAAATATGTTTTTTGAATTTCTTTATTTTCAAACAACTTCCCTAATTTCGTAATTGCAGTACTCGTTTTTCCAATTAATAAAATTCCACTGGTCGGATAATCTAATCGATGAATCGGTTGTGGCTTTACAGCATCAAATTGATTGCTTTTTTTTAGATTTTGAGGTAATCCATTTGCAATGGTTACAAATTTGTTTCCACTGACTAGAATTCCTGCCGGTTTGTAGATAATTGCTAAATAATCATCCTCAAACAAGACCTCTAGATTTAATTTTAATCTTTTAAAATTTGATGAATTTTCTGATTGAAAAAGGTCTATTTTTTCTCCACCAGAAATATATTTAGAAGTTGATGCTAAAATTCCATCAATAAAAATAAGTTCTTTTTTGATGGCTTTTTTAATGCCTGATTTCGTGGGAATTGTTTTAAAAATTCCAACGCTATATTCCTGAAAACGAATTGGTTTTTCTAATTTAGGTACAATATGGGTTTCTAATAATTGCATTATTTCGCAAACAATTGACTCATATCCTTAAAGGCTTTAAACTCTAAAGCATTATTTTCTGGGTCTTTAAAAAACATAGTTGCTTGTTCTCCAACTTTTCCTTTAAAACGAATGCAAGGTGCTATTTCAAACTTTGTGTTTGTAGCTTTTAATCGATCTGCTAAATCATGCCAATCTTCCCAAGCTAAAACGACGCCAAAATGCGGAACAGGAACGTCGTATCCGTCAACAGGATTAGAAATTCTTTCGGGCTTAAAATTGTCTTTTTGATGAATCACTAATTGGTGTCCGAAGAAATTAAAATCTACCCAATGCTCAGTACTTCTGCCTTCTTCACAGTTTAAAACATCTCTGTAAAAAGTTCTGCATTTTTCTAAATCTTGAATAGGTATTGCGAAATGGAATGGTTGTATCATTTTTTTAAGTTTCAAATTTTCAATAATTATCAGTTCGAGTGCTTTAGTTTTTTGACGAAATTATATCTAGAATTTTTATGAATTAGAAAATAGATTTAAGCGTTCTCGACTGCGCTCGAACTGATAACTGTTAATTTTTCACTGCGTTAAAACCCAACTGCAGTGTCATCTCCACGTTTATCTGCACCACCTTCTAAGGTTCCATTAGGTAAAACTAAAATAGCATCTACTTTACCAATAATAAGAGAATTTTTTTCATAAATCTTATATCCTAAAGAATCTAATTTGGCCTTTGTTTTGTTGTCAAATCCATTAGGCTCCATTCTTATAATATCTGGCAACCATTGATGATGAAATCTTGGTTGATTAACAGACTCTTGCATTCCCATGTTATAATCTATAACATTTAAAATATTTTGTAAAACAGAGGTAATAATTGTAGATCCACCAGGAGTTCCTATAACCATTTTTAGTTTTCCATTATGCTCAACAATTGTTGGCGTCATAGAGCTTAACATTCTTTTTTCTGGAGCAATTGCATTCGCTTCAGAACCTAATAAACCATAGACATTTGGTACGCCAGGTTTTGCGCTAAAATCGTCCATTTCATTATTTAAGAAAAACCCTGCACCTTTTACTAATACTTTAGAACCATACCCCGTATTTAAAGTAGTTGTTACAGAAACTGCATTTCCAAACTGATCTACAATAGAGTAATGTGTAGTTTCATCACTTTCATACCCTAAAACTTTTCCATGAGAAACTTCTGATGAAGGTGTCGCTTTATCCCAAGAAAAAGTACGCATTCTTTGTTTGATGTAATTTGTGCTTGTTAAACTATCTATCGGAACATTTACAAAATCAATATCACCTAAAAAATTTGTTCTATCTGCATATGATCTACGTTCTGCTTCCGTTAATAATTGCACGTATTTTGTAGAGTTGTGCTCTATTTCTGATAAATCATAAAGTGCTACAGATTTTAAAATTTGAGCTAAACAAATTCCACCACTTGCAGGGAGTGTCATCGAAATTATTTTATGATTTTTGTAAGTAAACTCAATTGGTTTACGCCAAATAGCTTTGTATTTTACTAAATCTTCAAGAGAGATAATTCCACCTAACTCCTTTACATAATCAACAAATAATTGTGCTGTTTTTCCTTTGTAAAATCCATCTTGACCATTATCTCTAATTCGTTCAAGAGTTTGTGCTAATTCTTCTTGTTGTAACAAATCTCCTTCTTTCCATTCTCTATCGAACAAAATTTTATAATTGTTTACTTTCTCGAAACGTTTACGAGTTTTGTTTAAAGAGTTTGCTTGCTTTTTTGTAACGTTAAAACCATTTCTAGCCATATCGATAGAAGGCTGAATTAAATCTTTAAAAGGAAGGCTTCCGAACTTATTATATACTTCAAAAATACCAGCAATTGTACCAGGGACACCAACGGAATGCACCCCAAAACTACTTTTATTTGGAATTACATTACCTTCTTCATCTAAATACATATCTCTACTTGCCGTTAAAGGTGCTTTCTCTCTAAAATCTAAAGCTCCGGTTTTCCCATCGTTAGATCTGTAGACCATAAATCCCCCACCGCCAATATTACCAGCAACAGGATATACAACTGCTAATGCAAGTTGTGTCGCAGCCATTGCATCATAAGCATTACCACCTTTTTGTAAAATATCTGAACCAATTTTAGAAGCTTCAACTCTGGCAGAAACGACCATCGCCTTCTGGGCAATTAAACCTGTTGTTATTTCTTTTTTTTCTGGTGTTTTGCAGTTCGTTAATACTAAAGAGAGTGCAATTAGTAAACTTATTTTTTTCATGTAGTCGTTTTAATTTCTTTAATTTTTTTGTTTGTATTCGCTATTAAATCTTTAAAAAATAGGGTAAAATCTTGCTCAAATTCAGCTTCTAAGTTTCGCAAATCTTCGATGGCTAAATTCATTTGAGACTTTCCTTTTGTTCTATGATTCATTCCGTTTAAAACTTTCTCAATTCCATCTTCAAATTGATAATTGAAAAGGATGTTATATTCAATCATATATTTGATGAATTGTTGAGATTTTATAGGTAGTTCAGATGAAATTTTGGCGAATAAATTATTGATAGCATCTGTGTAAATATCCAAAGGGATTGCTGAATAATTATCCCAGTTTTTTGCTAAAAAATAATCGTAAAAAATATCTATAATTACGCCATCATAATGCCGGTAACGTTCGTGCAAACGTCTTTTACTTTTTCTAACAATTATATGAGCGTCTGTAAACGTATCTATTTCTCTATGTAAGTGAATACCCTGCTGAATTTCTTTAGAAAAACCTTCGTAATTATTACCACGAATATGGTCTGCAATAAAATTGCCAATCATAATATTGGTGTCGTTTTGTGAAAGGTATAAATGGGCAAGAAAATTCATTTGCTAAATGTAAACAAAAAACCACAACTAAAAAGTTGTGGTTTTTAAATATTATAGATTCCTGTTTTCATAGGAATGACAAATCTAACTTTGTTAGTTATTCAACATCACAGGCACTACAAGCATTGTAACTTGTTCGCCTAACAGAAAACTCACTTCTCTCCAATTGTATATTAATTATCTATATCAATTACCCAAACAATTCAAAAACTTTCAGAGCAATTAGCTTTGATAGGTCATTTATTAAAATTAGCAGAAACGTTGTTTTGTATGGAAAGTTGCGATTTTGAGAACGAGGAATTTCCAGCGGAAATTCAGAAGTTTGCAAAAAAGTAACAAGTTTTAGCCTAGTAATAAAAAGCAATTTTTTATACAAGGTGTTGGCTGTAGTTTATTTCTTTTCAAAAAAATAATTCTGAATAATTTGAGCTCTTCCTTTTGAATCGGTTTTTTTTAGTTGTTCCGTTATTTCACTTGGTATGTCAGGGCTTGTGTCGCTAAAAAAACGACCAAATTCTTTATAAAGTTGTTTAATCCATTTTTCAGAATCAGGTACTTTTAGAAATTCAAAAAGCTTTGGGCTTAAAAATGATTTTTGAAAATGAAATGTTCCATTTCGAAAACGTTTCAAATTGTCGAGATTTGAAGACTCTAGGAGTTTGTTAATTTTTTCATCTTCAATTTTTAGATCTTTCCATCCTTCTGCTACTACATAAAGAGCTGAATAAAAATATGTCATATAAATCCCAACTGGTGAACTTAAAATGAGATAAGTTGAGGAAGGGTGATTATTTAGGCCTTTGACAAATTCTTCAGGATTTTCCTTATTTAAATTTTCTTTCATTAGTACAGCATACAAGTAGTATCTGTACAAGGATGTTTCTTGGTTCATAGGTTATTTTTGAATCTTCTATAGATATTGCAGCTAACTCTACGATATGTCAATAAAATATGCGTTTATCCCACATATTTTAAGTGTAAATATAATTCATCAATTTTTTTAGAATTTAAAAGTACAAAAAAAGCATCGTAATTAAACGATGCTTTTTGCTATATATTATAGATTCCTCCATTTCAGTCGGAATGACAAACTGTACTAATACAAAATGCACACTGCGTGTGCTAGTTATTTAACATAACAGGCATCACAAGCATTGTAACTTGCTCACCTTCATCAGTACCATCAATAGGTGTTAAAATCCCTGCTCTGTTTGGTAAAGACATTTCAATTAAAACTTCATTAGAACTTAAGTTGTTTAACATTTCGCTTAAAAAACGAGAGTTAAAACCAATCTGCATATCATCCCCTTGATAATCACAACTTAAACGTTCATCTGCTTTGTTAGAGAAATCTAAATCTTCTGCAGAAATATTTAATTCAGTTCCAGCCATTTTTAAGCGAATCTGGTGGGTGGTTTTACTAGAGAAAATAGAAACACGTCTTACAGAGTTTAAGAAAGAAGCTCTATCAACCGTTAATTTATTTGGATTCTCTTTCGGAATTACAGCTTCGTAATTAGGATATTTCCCATCAATTAAACGACACACTAAAACGACATTATCGAACGTAAATTTTGCATTTGCGTCATTATATTCGATGGTTACATTACTATCAGAACCCCCTAAAATTCCTTTTAATAAATTTAAAGGTTTCTTTGGCATAATGAATTCTGCAGTTTGATCTGCAGTAACATCAGTTCTAGAATATTTTACCAATTTATGAGCATCAGTTGCAACAAAAGTTAAACTTTGTGAACTAAATTGAAAGAAGACTCCACTCATTACTGGGCGTAAATCGTCGTTTCCTGCTGCAAAAATTGTTTTAGAAATCGCTGTTCCTAAAATATGTG
>JBNMNZ010000105.1:0-6138 GCA_051276605.1 Polaribacter sp.
AGCATTTTTAGAACTCGAAAACTTAGTATCAAAAAAATCATATCAACTTTTTAAAACTGTAATTAATGATTAAAGTTTTAAAATCAGGATTTTACACAACCATTCAAGATAAAGGAAGAGTTGGTTTTGCTTCTTTAGGCGTTCCGATTTCTGGTGCTATGGATTCCTATTCATCAGACTTAGCGAATCGTATTTTAAACAATTCTTTAGATTGTGCACTTCTAGAAATTACTTTAGGAGGCTGTAAACTTCAGTTTTTATCAAAAACCACGATGTGTATTTCTGGAGGAGATTTTTCACCAACAATCAACAACCAGCCGATTTTATTAAATTCTAAAATAAGTATTAAAAAAAACGATATTTTATCTTTTGGAAAAGTAAATTTTGGAGTTCGTTGTTATTTAGCTGTTAAAGGAGGGATCAAATCAGATATAAAGTTAGGTAGTAGAAGTTCGTTTAAAAATATTACGCGTAATTTTCTCTTAAAATCAGGAGATTACTTGCCCATTTCTACTTTAAAAGTTGATTTAGGAACTGCAAGTTCTCAGGTTAAGGTGAATAAAAATCATTTCGAATCTAAAATTATGGAATGTTTTAGAGGACCTGAATTTGAAGCTTTAGATATTCATCAACAGAAGATACTTTTTGAAACTGAATTTAGTGTTTCAAAAGATATAAATAGAATGGGATACAAGCTAAATGAAATTTTAGAAAATAATATTCCTTCAATTTTAACCTCAGCAGTATTGCCTGGAACGGTTCAGCTAACACCTTCAGGGAAATTAATTGTATTAATGAGAGATTGTCAAGTTACAGGAGGTTATCCACGAGTTTTACACGTATCCGAAGAAAGTATAAATAGATTATCTCAGAAAATGACAGGAGACAAAATTCAGTTTGTGTTACAATAAAAAAGCACCTCAGTTGAGGTGCTTTTTATTTGTGTAAAGTAAGTTACGAATTAATTATAGTGCAGCTCTTCTTTATGAAGTTCTTTCTTGATAACTTTATTTCCGTCACTACTAGGTAACTCATTAACCTTTGCTTTTATTTCTGCAACAGTTCCTTCAATTTCTTGAGTTTCAGTTGTAGTTTCACCGTTTACGGTTTTAGATGTTGTTATGGTTCCAATTGCTAAATCACCAGAAGTTTGTTTTATATCAACTCTAACTTCTTTTTTAATTTCATTAGCATGAGGTTTTGCATCAGAATGGCCTCCTAAAATAGGTGCAATTACTAAACCAATTAAACACGTAAGTTTAATTAAGATATTCATTGATGGTCCAGAAGTATCTTTAAAAGGATCTCCAACAGTATCTCCAGTCACAGCTGCTTTATGCGCTTCAGAACCTTTGTAAGTCATTACTCCATTAATCTCTACTCCAGCTTCAAAAGATTTCTTAGCATTGTCCCATGCTCCACCAGCATTATTTTGGAAGATTGCCCAAAGTACACCAGAAACGGTAACACCGGCCATATATCCACCTAACATTTCTGCAACTAACATGTTGTTTTCTTGATACACTAATTTACCAACTAATACTACAAGTATTGGAAAACCGATTGTTAAAAGGCCTGGTAACATCATTTCTTTTAAAGATGCTTTTGTAGAAATAGCGACACATTTATCGTATTCTGGTTTTCCAGTTCCTTCCATAATTCCTGGAATTTCCTTAAACTGTCTTACGACCTCATTTACCATTTCCATAGCTGCTTTACCAACAGCATTCATCGCTAATGCAGAGAATACAACGGGTACCATTCCACCAACAAAAAGCATTGCTAAAACGGGCGCTTTAAAGATGTTAATTCCATCAATTCCTGTAAATGTTACATAGGCAGCAAATAAAGCCAAAGAAGTTAATGCAGCAGATGCAATAGCAAAACCTTTACCTGTTGCAGCAGTTGTATTACCAACAGCATCTAAAATATCTGTACGTTCTCTAACAATTGGATCTTGTTCACTCATTTCTGCAATACCACCTGCATTATCGGCAATTGGTCCAAAAGCATCAATTGCTAATTGCATAGCTGTTGTTGCCATCATTGCAGAAGCTGCTAATGCAACTCCATAAAATCCTGCCAAAGCATAAGAAGACCAAATTGCAGCAGCAAATAATAATACAGAAGAGAACGTAGAAATCATACCAGTAGCTAAACCAGCAATAATGTTTGTTCCTGCTCCTGTAGAAGATTGTTGTACAATTTTTAAAATTGGCTTCGAACCTAATCCAGTGTAATATTCTGTAAATGCTGAGATTCCAGCACCGACAACTAAACCAACTAAACAAGCATAAAAGACTCTAATTGAAGAAATATCTTGAAGACCTTCACCAAAGAAATCCATTTGCATCGTTTCTGGTAACATCCAAGTAACTAATCCATAACAAGCTACAGCCACCATTATGATGGATGCCCAGTTACCGATGTTTAATGCTTTTTGTACATCAGCCTCTTTTGCATCGTTAGATGAAATTTTAACTAAAAGTGTTCCTATAAGAGAAATTATAATTCCTACACCAGCAATAGACATTGGTAATAAGATTGGTCCAATTCCGCCAAAAGCATCTTGAATTGCACCCCCCATATCTTTGATTACATAATTTCCTAAAACCATGGCAGCTAATACAGTTGCTACGTATGAACCAAATAAATCAGCTCCCATACCTGCAACATCACCTACATTATCTCCAACATTATCAGCAATTGTTGCTGGGTTTCTTGGATCATCTTCAGGAATATCTGCTTGTACTTTACCCGCTAAATCTGCACCAACATCAGCAGCTTTGGTATAAATACCACCACCAACTCTTGCAAATAAAGCAATAGATTCAGCTCCTAAAGAGAAACCTGCTAATGCTTCTAAAACAACAGTCATATCACCAGTGTTCGTCCATTCGCTTCCCATAAAAAACCAAAAGAAGAATATAAAGAAAGCTGTTAAACCTAATACTGCTAAACCAGCAACACCAAGTCCCATTACTGTTCCACCACCAAAAGACACTTTTAACGCATTTGGCAAACTCGTTTTTGCAGCTTGTGTGGTTCTAACATTTGTTTTAGTTGCAATCTTCATTCCCATGTTTCCTGCAAATGCAGAAAATATAGCACCAATAATAAAAGCAACTACAATTAAATAAGTACTGTCCATATAAAAAGCAATTCCTGCTAAAACAATACTTGCTCCAACTACGAATATTGCTAGTAATCTATATTCAGCATTTAAAAAAGCAAGTGCTCCTTCATAGATGTGGTCAGAAATTTCTTTCATTTTTCCATCACCTGCATCTTGTTTCATTACCCAAGACTTTTTCACTAGCATATAAGCTAGGCCTAATAACGCCATTGCAATTGGCATCCAAATCATCATTGATTCCATATATTATTTAATTTTTGGTTAGTTTAAAACGGTCGTAAATGTAATAAAATCAAACAGAAATAAAAAACCTCTTAAAAAGTTAATTTTAAGAGGTTGGTAAAATATAGATATGTTTTTTGTTAAATTTTGAATTTATCAGTCTTTTTATAGTCACTTTTTTTATACCTTTCAACACATGCGTGAAAGATTTGAGTAGCTTCTACTGCATCTCCCCAACCACCAACATCTACTTTTTTCTTTTCTAAATCTTTATATACTTTAAAAAAATGTTCTATTTCTTTTAATCTATGTGGATTTAAATCAGAAATATCCGTTTTGTCATTCCAAATAGGATCTGAAATAGGAACACAAATAATTTTTTCATCTGGCCCTTTTTCGTCTGTCATGTGAAAAACTCCAATTGGTTTTACTTCAATGACACACATAGGGAAAGTTGGTTCATGTCCTAAAACTAAAACATCTAAAGGGTCGTCATCTAATGCCAAAGTTTCTGGTACAAAACCATAATCTGCTGGATACATCATAGAAGAGAACAACATTCTGTCGAAACGAATTTTATTCAAATCAAAGTCATATTCATATTTATTTCTACTTCCTTTTGGTATTTCAATTAAAACATCGAAAGTTGTATTCTCTTTTGGACTCATAAATTTTGTAATTTTTTTTAACGTGGTGCAAAAATAGTGAATTCATTAAGTTTTTCAATACAATTGATTACGAATTTACGCAATGCTTTTAGAATGAGTTAGGTGTATCAAAATCAATAAAAAATCCTTTTTTCATGAATTGAAAAAAGGATTTTAAAAAATATTTGGAATACTGTTTTATAAGTACATTACTTCTTTTACAGCTTTTACAACATCATTAGCATTCGGAATCCATTTTTCAAATAACACTGGAGAATAGGGAGCAGGTGTATCTGCTGTTGTAATTCTTTTTATTGGAGCATCTAAGTAATCAAATGCTTCTTCTTGTATTCTATACGTAATTTCTGAAGCAACACTTGCAAATGGCCAAGCTTCTTCTAAAATGATCAATCTATTTGTTTTCTTTACTGAAGTTAAAATAGCTGCATGATCCATTGGACGTACAGTTCTTAAATCTATAATTTCAACAGAAATATTTTCTTTAGCTAATTCATCTGCAGCTTTGTAAGCCTCTTTGATAATTTTCCCAAAAGAAACAATGGTTACATCTGTACCTTCTCTTTTAATATCTGCAACTCCAATAGGAATAATGTATTCACCTTCTGGAATTTCCATCTTATCACCATACATCTGTTCAGATTCCATAAAAATTACGGGATCGTCATCTCTAATTGCTGCTTTTAATAAACCTTTTGCATCATAAGGATTTGATGGGACAATAACCTTTAGACCTGGTGTATTTGCAAACCAGTTTTCAAATGCTTGAGAGTGTGTTGCTCCTAATTGACCAGCAGAAGCTGTTGGTCCTCTAAAAACAATAGGACAGTTAAACTGTCCGCCAGACATTTGTCTGATTTTAGCAGCATTGTTTATAATCTGATCAATTCCAACTAAAGAAAAGTTAAACGTCATGTATTCTACTATAGGTCTGTTGCCATTCATAGCAGAACCGATTGCAATACCTGCGAAACCAAGTTCAGCAATTGGAGTGTCTATAACTCTCTTTGCTCCAAACTCATCTAACATTCCTTTACTAGCTTTGTAAGCTCCATTATAATCTGCAACTTCTTCACCCATTAAATAAATGCTTTCATCTCTGCGCATTTCTTCGCTCATTGCTTCGCAAATTGCTTCTCTGAATTGGACTGTTTTCATGTATTTTTAATCTAGTTGTTTATTCTACTTGCAAAAGTAAGAAAATAATTATCATTTTTTTTATTCAATTTTATAAACTCATTGAAAAAAGGATAATAATTACTCAATCGTTTTCGAAAAATGTTAAATAATAAAAAAATACTATGCGCGCATAGTATTTTTTTAAAAAAAAGACGTAATTTCGTACCAGAATAAATGATTAAAAATAGAATTTATGAAAATATTGGTATGTATTAGTCATGTTCCTGATACCACTTCTAAAATTAATTTTACAGAAAACGATACGAAATTTGATACAAATGGAGTTCAGTTTGTAATTAATCCTTACGATGAATTTAGCCTAACAAGAGCTATGTGGTTTAAAGAAAAACAAGGAGCAAGTGTAACAGTAGTAAATGTAGGAAATGCTTCTACAGAACCAACTTTACGAAAAGCATTGGCAATTGGGGCCGATGATGCAGTTCGTGTTAATATGGAGGCTATTGATGGTTTATCTGTTGCGAAACAATTAGCAGAAGTTGTTAAAAACGGAGGATATGATCTAGTTTTAGCGGGGAGAGAATCTATTGACTACAATGGAGGAATGGTTCCTGGAATGTTAGCTTCTTTGTTAGATTACAATTTTGTGAATGGATGTGTAGCTATGGAAGTTGATGGGACTTCAGTTTCTTTATCTAGAGAGATTGATGGTGGAAATGAAGTTTTAAGTACTTCTTTACCATTGGTTGTTGCTGGTCAAAAAGGAATTGTAGAGGAAAAAGATTTACGTATACCAAATATGCGTGGAATAATGATGGCTCGTAAAAAACCTTTAAATGTTATTGAGCCAGTTGCTATAGAAAATGCAACTTCAATAGAATCATTTGAAAAGCCAGCACCAAAAGGAGCTGTTAAATTAGTAGATGCAGATAATATCGATGAGTTAATTAACTTATTGCATAATGAAGCTAAAGTAAT
>JBNMNZ010000106.1:0-6019 GCA_051276605.1 Polaribacter sp.
AATAGTTTATAGACAATAATAAAAAATGAGAAAGATGCAATTGTCATGAATGCATTATAGACCAAGAAAGTTGCGATGCAAAGCTGTCTAAAAGGTTTCATTTTAAAAGCACTCATAAAACCTGCCCTAATTTCTCTAAGACTACTTCCTATATTTTTTATATTTAGCGGAGAATAATCTTCCTCTAATGTTGATTTACTTTTAATAAAAATACCAGGTATAATAGCACAAATTGCAAAAATAATTCCTACCCAAAAGGCAAGTGACCGAGTAGCTACTTCTGCAGATTTAAACCATTCTGGATCATACATAATAACCCAAAACCAAGGAGCAATTACCCATGCCCATTGTCCAATCCACTGGGCAATTGCCATAATATTTGTACGTTCGTGAAAGTCGTCACTCATTTCATATCCCATAGCAACATAAGGAACACTAAAAATAGTAATCCCTAAATAGAATATAAAAGACCAAATCATAAAGTAGGCAAAATTATAATCAACTCCAGCAACTTTATAAAGTTGCCACATCGCAATAAATGCAATACCTGTAATAATACCACCTATTATAACATAGGGCCTTCGTCGTCCCCATTTAGACTTGGTATTATCGGAAATATATCCCATAATAGGATCTAAAAAGGAATCGAACAATCTTGGAAAAAAATAAATCACACCCCACATCCATCCTGGAAAACCTAAATCTTGAACCAGAACTACCATAAAAATACCTAAAGCTGCTGGAAACATTTGATTTGCTAACATTCCTATACCAAATGCTATTTTTTGTCCCATTGGTACTTTAGAAGATGAGTTTGAATTCGACATCGTTTTTAGTTTTTAGTTAGTTGATATAAGAATCGTTTGAATTGCTTGTCCTTTTATATTTATCTCAATACTCTTCTCATTTAGAGTTAAGTTTATTTTTTTATTTAATTCGCCTTCATTAAAAACAACAACTGCAATTGTTCCGTCAGGATTTTCTGCAGCAGTAACCATTAATTCTTTATCAGCATTTTCTAAAGCAATTACTTTTGCTTCTGGTCTAATAAATTTACTAAAATGTGATAGTGTATAATAAATTGGTGTAAAATAAACTTCGTCTTTTTCTGGATCTACAATTACAGGCGCAACACACCAATTTTGAAACCAATTAGGACCTCCTTGTGTATCTAAAACCATATTCCAATCTATCCAACCATCTACATAGTTGTTTAAACAACCAATGATATCTCTTGCGTATCTGTTTACCGGAGCATACTTAGGATGCAAATGTTTATCTTTTTCTGGAGCCCAATCCCAACCCCAATCAGTTGCTTCTTTTCTCCAATACCATGCATCATCTTTCCATTTTGGAACCTCTGAATCTACACAAGCTTCTGATTGGATGATGTATTTATCTGGCGCTTTATGATGCGCATATAGTAATTCTTCTGGAAAATAATCATACGTACTTGCATACCAGTGAATGGCTGTTCCATCAAAATATTTTGAAGTCTCTTCGTTTTTATACATGGAGTCTACCCAATGTTTTAACTCTTCTCTATTTTGATCATAGCCTAATATTTTAGCTTTATGACCGTCTACTTCTAATTTTGGTCCTAAATAATTTTGAACAAAATTTGTCATTTCATCCGGAGAAAAATGCATGCTTTCCCAATTATTACCGTTTCCCAAAGGCTCATTTTCAACTGTAAAGCCCCAAATATCAATTCCTTCTGCTTTATAAGCATCGATATATTTAGAAAAAAACAACGCCCAAGTATCGTAATATTCTGGCAATAACTTACCTCCTACCCAACTTTTATTATCTTTCATCCAAGGAGATGCTGTCCAAGGAGAAGCCAAAATTTTAAAGCCGTTTTTAGATACTTTCATCGCATCCTTAATCATCGGAATTATATCATCTTTATCTTCTTCTATCGTAAAATATTTTAACTCTTTATCATCTGCAACGGGTGCATAAGAGTATTGACTCAAAGAAAAATCACATGAATTCATATGAGTTCTAGTCAAGGAATATTTTGCACCACTTTCACCAAAATAGGCTTCAATAATACTGTCTCTATTTTGTTTACTCAATTTGTTTATTAAATAAGCAGAGGACTCTGTAAATGAGCCACCAAAACCAGTAATTGTTTGACGTTTTTGTGCTGGTAATAGTTTTATTTTAATTGCAGCTTGTTTAGACTCATTAGAAGAGAAATCATCTAATTTTGTTAAATTATTTCCACTGGCAGAAGTTTCGTAAACTTCTACTAGTAATTTATCTTCTTTAATCTCGCAGCTAAAAATCATAAATAATAGTAATAAATATAAAAAATATTTTATTTTTTTCATAATTAATTATCTCTAGTAATCTGTATTCGGCACTAAGACATCTTTCATTAAAGCCTCTTTATTTCCTTTATACGTTTTAATAATTGAGTGACCATTTCTTTTTAAACCTTTAAAAACTCCTTGATCAACTAAATCCCAAATTGGATATTTAGCTTCTCCTTTTAAAGTGAATAATCCAAAGTGATTTTCTGATCCTTTGGCATTGTGTGCATCTTTCCATTGTTCATCAAAAGCAGCAAAATAGAAACAAGAAATACCTTCTTTTTTTGTCCAATCTCTTAGAAGTTTATAGTATAATCCTTGTTTGTATTCATCTGTTGCTCTAGACCCATGTACTCCATAATGTCCGCTAGAGACAGTTGCCCATCCTGTTTCTCCAATATGAATTGTTTTTGTAGCATCTATACTTTTTACATATTCAGAAACCTCTTTGTATTGGGTTTTTGCAAAATTTAACGCTCTTAACATTGAACTATCTACTTTTTCTTTGTCCGACAAACCTTTTTCATGGCTAGGAACTTTCCAAAATTCTGGATTATAATGAGAATTATGATATGCATATGTATGCATAGAAACATAATCTACAGCTTTAATAATATCTTCTAATTCTTTAACTCTATAGCTTCGTTCTCCACCACCCCAAGAAGCAAAATCATCTGAACAGGTTACCCATAAATCTTTAGAAAGCTTTCCTTCTTTCTTTAAATTTTGCAAATGGTTTACCCATTTTAAAATTACCTTAGGCCTAACAAAATAACTTGTTGCCCATCTGATCATAGCTTCATTACCAACGGCAATAACTTTAACGATGTCTGGGTATTTGTTTGCCAAAGCAACCGCTCTTGCAATTTCCCCTTCATTTTGATCGCTTTCTATTTCATGATTTGGCACTTTACCTGTCCAAGCATTTAAACAATCTATCCAAGCACCTAACATCACATACATTTCAAAACTTGTGTCTTCTTTTTTAAGCTGACTAATTGCTTCTAAAATATTTGATGCATGTGGTAAATTTGGTTGCACATTATAAGTTCTTAAAACACGAATACCCATTGCATGCATCAATCTTAAATCCTCTTTTAATTGTGCAATTGTGGGTTGTACTTCTCTCGATTTTTCTCTATATCCTCCATAGGAAATTGCTAAATAATCTGGATTTCCTAAAATTTTGGCTGCTGTCATTTCTTCTTTAATTTCTTTCTTTACTTCTTTTTTAGAGTTACATCCTACACTAATATGTAATATTAAAATCGCTACTATTATTTTAAAACTTGATTTCATATTTTTAATGTTTTTAAAATGATGTTCTTTCTTATTTCTTTATTTAATATTTTAGACCATATCCCAAAGGATATAATGGTTGTATTGAATTATCCCAAAAATTTGGACCATATTTACCTTTATAATCTTCTATTGATGTTGGCCAAGAATGAGGCAGCTTTCCTGAGAAATTAAAATCCCCAAAAAGAACCTCTGCGACTCCTTCTCCTTCCGAACCTAATAACCAAGCTGCAATAAACGCATCTGAACTTTCTATTTGGCTTGTAACAATCAAAGGTCTTCCTGAAACTAAAACCACAACTGTTTTTACACCTTTTTCAGCATATGTTTTTATATATTTTTGATGTTCTTCTGTTAAGGTCAATTTTCTAGTATTTGATTCATGATCAATGTCACCAAAGAACTCTGCGTAAGGAGTTTCTCCAACAACGATAATAGCGATATCTGCATCAAAATGATTTTGAGTTGCCTCTTTATCATACACAACAATTGCTGTTGAATGTTTTTTAATCCCTTCTAAAATAGTTGTTGCACCTTTATAATTTTCTTTAGTTCCTTGCCAATTCAAAGTCCACCCACCTGATTGTAAACCACTACTATCTGCATGCTCACCAATAACAACAATTTTCTTTGTGTTTTTTGATAATGGCAAAATTTCATTCTTATTTTTCAACAATACTAGAGATTCTCTAACTGCTTGTTTTGCAATATTTCGATGTTCTTTAACTCCTATTTTAGGAACTAGAGTTGCATCTGGAAATGGATTTTTAAATAAACCCAATCTAAATTTTTGACGTAAGATTCTTTTAACGGCATCATCAATTCTAGACAGAGCTATTGCATCTGTTTCTACACCTCTTTTTACTCCTTTCTGAAAATCTTCCAAATCACCATCAACAGCCATAATAATGTCTACCCCTGCATTTATAATATCGTTTTCTCCAAAGCGTGAATATCCTTTCCAATCAGAAACCACAATACCATCGAAGTTCATTTCACCCTTTAAAGTATTTGTAATTAATACTTTGTGCGCATGCATAGAAATACCCGAAAGAGTATTAAAAGATACCATCACAGCTCCTATATTCTCTTTAACAGCAGTTCGATAAGGTGCTAATAAACGTTCTTTAATTTCCTTTAATGATAAAGATGTATTACCACCCTCTACACCAAAATCTGTTGCTCCATCACCAATAAAATGTTTAGCTGTTGCCATTACTGTTGTTGGGTCGGATAAACTTCCTTGATATCCCTTTACAGAGGCTCTTGTTAATTTTTCTGTAAGTTCTGTACTTTCTGAAAAAGCTTCATATACTCTTCCCCATTTTTCATTAAAAGGAATTGCAACACAAGGCGAAAACACCCAATTAAAACCTGTTGCTTGACTTTCTAAGGCTGTAATTGATGTAATTTTTTCAACTAATTTTTCATTTCTTGTTGCTCCTAAACCAATATTATGTGGAAAAATAGTTGCTCCTTCAAAAGTATTTTGCCCATGTACAGCATCTACAGCAAATAATAAAGGAATACCTAATCTCGTAGACAGCGCTTTCTTTTGAAGTTTTACAAACCTATTTTGCCAACCTAAAGCTGTTTTCCCAGGATTTGGACCTTGCGTATGAATGATAGAACCTATAAATTTTTCAGTAACCAGAGAATCGACAGCAACTTCAAAATGTCTTATTTGCGACATTTGTCCGATTTTCTCATCTAAAGTCATCAACTTTAAAAGAGCATCTACTTTTTGTTCTATTTGCGCGTCATTACTTCCTTTCATTTCATTAAAACAGATAATTACTGCTAACAAAAAACAACAAATCAGATATATTATATTGCGGTTTTTCATTAACTCTATTTAATTATTGATACTTTTATATGATTAATTTTATTTGTTCTATTAAACACTTCTGTGCTCGTTAATTCATCTAAAGACAAACTATCAAAAGCTACTTTAGAGTCATCATTAAAAATAACTTCAATACTATTGTTATTTGATAAACTATAAACAATTGGCACTTGGCAATACGTAAAACAAAGAGAACCTTCTGCTAAAGGAATAGCCTTCTCCTCTTTGCTAATAGCTGTATAATTAAAAGTTTTAGAAGTCTTTACAAACTCACTTACTCTTAATAACCTTGGATTAAAAATAATTTTCCCTTCTTTTACAAAAACACCAAGTTCTCCTATTCTACTTAAAAAATCTTCTTTAACTTGACCTGTCATTCCTGGTTGTTGCGCTCCTTTTCCTCCTGGAGTGTGTGAATATGGGTCTGTAGGAAATGCACCGTATAATTTTGGCGATTTATGAACACCTATACCTGCTTGAATTTCATAATAATGATCAAAAAGTTTTCCTATTAAAACTTCACTTTCATTATTTTTTACAGCTAGTAAACAGT
>JBNMNZ010000107.1:0-6017 GCA_051276605.1 Polaribacter sp.
CTTTTGATGAACCTACTTTTATAAATTCGCCATTTTCTAAAACACGTAATAAACGTACTTGAGTTGTTAAAGGAAGTTCACCAACTTCATCTAAAAAAATAGTTCCTCCATCAGCAACTTCAAAATATCCTTTTCTATCTTGCGTTGCTCCCGTAAAAGAACCTTTTTCGTGGCCAAATAATTCGCTATCAATTGTTCCTTCAGGAATTGCACCACAGTTTACAGCAATATATTTTGCATGTTTTCTGTGTGATAATGAATGTACAATTTTCGGAATATTTTCTTTACCAACACCGCTTTCTCCCGTAACCAAAACAGAAATATCAGTTGGAGCAACTCTCACTGATTTTTCTAAAGCACGGTTCAAATGAATATCGTTTCCGATAATTCCAAAACGTTGTTTTAATGCTTGTAAGTTTTCCATTTTTATTTCAGTTGCAAAGTTTCAAAGTAATAAAGTTTCAAAGTAAATGCTCAAACGTACTTTGCTGCTTTGCTAATTTGTAACTAGTTTTTAATTATTATCAGAATACCCAACAGCGGTACCTTTTAAGGTCGCTGATGTGCAATCTTCAACTTTTATCATCACAAAATCACCTAATTTATAGTCTCCTTTCTCAAAAACTGCCACTGTGTTTTGTGTGTTTCTTCCTTTCCACTCATTCGGATTCTTTTTAGAAGTACCTTCAATTAAGAATTCTTCCGTTTTGCCTAAATGTTGTTGGGTTCTATATAAAGCGTGTATTTGTTGTAAATCAATTACTTCTTGTAATCTGCGTTTTTTTATAGCATGAGGAACATCATCTTCCATTTTATTTCCGGCTAAAGTTCCTGGTCTTTCGGAATAGGTGAACATAAAACCGAAATCGTATTTTACATATTCCATTAACTCCAAGGTGTCTTTATGATCCTCTTCGGTTTCTCCACAGAAACCAACAATCATATCTTGTGATAAAGACATTTCGGGAATAATATTAAAAATATTGTCAACCAAAGTCTTGTATTCTTCACGCGTATGCTGCCTGTTCATTGCCTTTAACATAGCGTTACTTCCACTCTGAACAGGTAAGTGAAGGTATTTGCAAATGTTTTTATGTTTTGCCATGGTGTGGATTACATCTAAACTCATGTCTTGAGGATTAGAGGTAGAAAAGCGAAAACGTGTTTTAGGAAACTGTGTTGCACACATATCTAACAATTGAGCAAAATCTACCGCAGTTGCTTGTGCCATTTCAGTTGCTTTCTTGAAATCTTTTTTCAATCCACCACCAAACCATAAAAAGCTATCTACATTCTGACCCAAAAGTGTAATTTCTTTAAAGTTTGCATCAACCATCGATTGAATTTCGGCTAAAATACTTTTTGGATCTCTACTTCTTTCTCTTCCACGAGTAAAAGGAACTACACAAAATGTACACATATTGTCGCAACCTCTAGTAATAGAAACAAATGCAGTAACTCCGTTAGAGTTTAAACGAACAGGAGAAACATCTCCATAGGTTTCATCTTTAGATAAAATAACGTTTACAGCATCTCTACCTTCGCTAACTTCGCTTAATAGATTTGGTAAATCCCTATAAGCATCAGGTCCAACAACTAAATCAACAATTTTTTCTTCTTCTAAAAACTTTTCTTTCAAACGTTCAGCCATACATCCTAAAACACCAACTTTCATTTTAGGATTTACTTTTTTTACAGCATTGTATTTTTGTAAACGTTTTCTTACTGTTGTTTCAGCCTTTTCTCTGATAGAGCAAGTGTTAACTAATACTAAATCTGCTTCTTCAAGTATTTGAGTTGTGTTATAACCTTCTTTGTCTAAAATAGCAGCTACAATCTCACTATCATTCATATTCATCTGACAGCCATAGCTTTCGATAAATAATTTCTTGGTGTTTTGTTTTTTATTTTCGGTTACAAGTGCTTTTCCTTGTATTTTTTCGTCTATGATTTTTTCTACGTGTTCCATCTATCAATTTATCATTAAAAGGAGAGCAAAGATACAACCAAATTTGAATTTTTATGACATTTTGGCAGAAAAGATAATTTAGTAAATATGTTAATTATTTATTGAAAATTGAAGAAATAATTTTTTTTCACAAAAAACTGACTACTTTTGCATATCTAAATAGTGCATTTTTAAAGCGTTTTAGCGACAAAATAAAGATAAATGGCAAAGAACTTAGTAATTGTAGAGTCACCAGCAAAAGCAAAAACCATCGAAAAATTTCTTGGAAAAGACTTTCAAGTAGAATCGAGTTATGGTCATATAGCAGATTTACCATCCAAAGAATTAGGAATAGATGTGGAAGGAGATTTTAGTCCAAAATATATAATTTCGGATGATAAAAAACCTGTTGTAAAAAAGCTGAAAGCTTTAGCAAAAAAAGCAGACACCGTTTGGTTAGCAAGTGATGAGGATCGTGAAGGAGAGGCAATCGCATGGCATTTAAAAGAGCAATTAGGTTTAAAAGATGAAAATACAAAACGTATTGTTTTTCATGAAATAACGAAAAATGCTATTTTAAAAGCAGTTGAAAACCCTAGAGATATAGATTATAATATGGTAAACGCACAACAAGCGCGTAGAGTTTTAGACAGACTTGTTGGGTACGAACTATCACCAGTTTTATGGCGAAAAGTTAAAGGAGGATTATCCGCAGGAAGGGTACAATCTGTTGCCGTTCGTTTAATTGTTGAAAAAGAAAGAAGTATCCAGGAGTTTTTATCTGAAACACATTATAAGGTAGTTGCAGAATTTTCTAATATTGAAGGAAAAACTTTTAAAGCATCGATTCCAAAGAACTTTGAATCTAAAAATGAAGCAGAAAACTTCTTAAAATCATGTTCAAATGCTAATTTTTTAATAGCTGATTTAACAAAAAAACCAGCAAAGAAATCACCAGCAGCTCCATTTACAACCTCTACTTTACAACAAGAAGCATCTAGAAAATTAGGTTTTCCTGTTGCAAAAACAATGCAAGTTGCACAACGTTTATACGAAGCGGGTTTAATTACCTACATGAGAACAGATAGTTTAAATTTATCTGTGGATGCAAGAAACGCTGCTGAAGAAGAAATTACAAATTATTACGGGAAAGAATATAGTAAACAACGTGTTTTTAAAACGAAGTCTAAAGGTGCTCAAGAAGCGCATGAGGCAATTCGTCCTACAAACATGAAAATGCATACTGTTGATAAAGAATATGACCAAAATAGATTGTATGATTTAATTTGGAAAAGAACAATAGCTTCTCAAATGAGTGATGCTTTGTTGGAGAGAACTAATATGAAAATTGAGAATTCTGAAAACTCTAGAATCTTCACTGCAAATGGAGAAATGATTAAGTTTGAAGGCTTCTTAAAAGTATATCTAGAAGGAACTGATAATGAAGACGAAGAACAAGCAGGAATGCTGCCAACGTTAAAAGTTGGTGAAAATTTAGAATACACTTTTATAAACGCAACTCAAAGATTTACAAGCCCACCATATCGTTTTACAGAAGCATCTTTGGTAAAGCAATTAGAAGAATTAGGTATTGGAAGACCTTCTACTTATGCTCCAACAATTTCTACAGTACAAAGAAGAGGTTATGTTGAAAAAGGTGAAAATGAAGGCTTAGAAAGAAATTATGAGCAGATGATTTTAGCTGCGGGAACTTTAAAAAGCCAAACGCTAACAGAAAAAACAGGTTCAGATAAAAACAAATTAATTCCGACTGATATAGGTAATATTGTAAATGACTTTTTAGTTGCAAACTTTTCTAATATTTTAGATTTCGGATTTACAGCGAGAGTAGAATCTTCGTTTGATGATATTTCTGAAGGTGATGAAGATTGGATAGAAATGATTAAAGGTTTTTATACGAAGTTTCATGATAACGTAGAACATGTAAAAGAAAATGCAGAGAGAGAAAGTGGAGAGCGTATTTTAGGGAAGCATCCAGAATCTAAAAAAACAGTTTTAGTTCGTCTTGGAAAATTCGGTCCTATTGCTCAAATTGGAGCGCCAGAAGATGAAGAAAAATTATTTGCAAGTTTAAATAAAGATCAGAATTTAGGAACAATTACCATGGAAGAAGCATTAGAATTGTTTTTGCTTCCAAAGACTTTAGGAACTTATGAAGGTGAAGAAGTAATCGTTTCTAATGGACGTTTTGGACCGTATATTCGATTTGGAACTATGTTTGTTTCTTTAGATAAAGGAGAAAACCCGATGGAGGTTGATTTGCCAAGAGCTGAAGAATTAATTGTTGCAAAACAAAAAGCAGATGCACCAATTTATCATTATGAAGATTTGCCTGTGCAAAAAGGAGTTGGACGTTTTGGACCTTTTATAAAATGGAATTCTATATTTATCAACGTTAGTAAAAAGTATGATTTCGATACGCTTTCAGATGATGATATTATTGAATTAATTGAAGTTAAAAAACAGAAAGAAATAGATAAAGTTATCCATAATTGGGAAGATGTTGGTATTCGTGTCGAAAAAGCTCGTTGGGGTAGGTTTAATGTTTTAAAAGGAAAAATTAAAATTGAACTTCCAAAAACTACAGAAATAGAAAAACTTTCTAAGGATGAGGCAGTTAAAATGATCGAGGCTAAAACACCAAAGAAAAAAGCTGTAAAAAGAAAAACTCCTGCTAAAAAAACTACAAAAAAGAAGTAGGGATTTTATATATTGCATGCGTATTAAAAAAAATTAATGAATCGAAACTATTTATCCCCTATAAAAGAAGCTGTCTTTGAGAATTTAGAGTCGCAGTCGCCTTTGTGTTTGGGTAAAAATATTAGAATTCATTCTGAGAAAGAAGGGTTTCCTGAATTAGAAAATGTGCAATTAGCGATTTTTGGTGTTCAAGAAGACAGAAATTCAGAAAATAATTTTGGTTGTGGAGAAGATTTACATATTATCCGAAATAAATTATATCAATTATTTCCGGGAGATTGGCAAACAGAAATTGCAGATTTAGGAAATGTTCTAAAAGGAAACTCTGTTTCAGATACTTATTTTGCGGTCTCAGAAATAATATCATATTTATTAAAAAAGAACATCATACCAATTATAATTGGTGGTGGTCAAGATATTACCTACGTAAATTACAGAGCTTATGACAATTTAGAGCAAACGGTAAATATTACTGCTGTTGATAGTCGATTTGATTTAGGTGATTTAGAGGATCCTTTAACATCTCAATCTTATTTAAGTAAAGTAATTATGCAAGAACCAAACAACTTGTTTAATTATAGTAATGTTGGTTATCAAACTTATTTTAATGCTCAGGAAGAAATTGAATTATTAGATAATTTATTTTTTGATTCTTATCGACTTGGAAGAGCAAAAGAATTAGAAAGTATTGAACCAGCTTTTAGAAATGCTGATATTGTATCAATAGATATTGGTGCGGTAAGACAAAGTGAAGCTCCTGCTAACAATAATGCATCTCCGAATGGTTTCTATGGCGAAGAAATTTGTGCTATTTCTAGATATGCCGGAATTAGTGATAAAGTTACTTCTTTCGGAATTTATGAGTACAATTCTAAATATGATAACAATCAGCAAACTGCTAGTTTAATTGCACAAATGATATGGTATTTTATTGAAGGCGTTAATTTTAGGGTAAAAGATTATCCCTTTTCAGGGAAAGAAAACTATCAAAAATTTACAGTTTTAATGGAAAATGATGATCCATTAATTTTTTATAAAAGCAATAAAACTGGAAGATGGTGGATAGAGATAAATATTTTATCAGATAATAAATACAAAAGACATGCGTTAATACCATGTACATACAAAGATTACACAGAAGCTACAAAGCAAATTATACCAGAAAGGTGGTATAAGGCAATGAGGAAAATGTTGTAGTGTGAAATAAAATAAAAAACAATACGTTAAAATACGTTTTCAAGATTGTTTTTAGCAAAAAAAATAATAGGTTTACGGACTTTTAGTAATGACAAAAATATAATATGAAGAAAGCAGCAATATTTGCACTTTTAATAACCTTTTTTTACAG
>JBNMNZ010000108.1:0-6001 GCA_051276605.1 Polaribacter sp.
TGAGTTATTACCAATAATACTTGCAGGAATTGTTGTTAATGCGGCTAAAGCTTTCTCTTTACTAAAACCATATTTAATTGCTTTTTGTAAGTTTTTATGAAACGATTTAACATCTTTTAATTTATGCGTTGTTAAGGCAAAATTGACTCCGTTTTTAGAAAGTACATTTAAGTTTGATGGCTCTTGATTCCATTTACGCATATCACCTAAAGAAACATGTTGCGCTAATAAAGGATCTGATACATCGTATGCAATACTAAAATTAATAGGGATAATAAAGGTTGCATTCGTTGCTTTTATGTCATTAATTCTCTCAAATTCTGCACCGCTTCCAACAATTGTATATTGAATTCCAAATTCATCACCCACTTTATCTGCTCTTAAAGCATCTAAAACACTACCGGTTTCAAATATCTGATGTAAATTTTTATTGTTATTTAATGCCTCTAAAGCCAAATCTTTATTCTTCATGTTTCCTTTAGCGTACCAATCTGCATCATTATAAACTTGACGAAGTAAAGCCATAGCACCCATTTTAGAACCAGGATATAATTGTTTAGATTTATAACTTTTTGAGAAAGATAAATACTGTGCAGATCTATCATCGATAACTCTATACGAGTTTGAAGAATTCGGATTTAAAGCGATTAATAAACCATTTCCACGAATAATTCCGTCTTGTAAATGTGTGTTTACAACACCAAAACCAGCATCAATAAAACTTTTAGCTTTTTTTGCATCAAATTTAAAATCATCAATAGGATTTGTTTCTGGTCTAATATGATCATTCCAATAATAACCTTCGCGCTCAGCAGCATATTGAGTTCCTCCATATCCAGAAGATATTCTTTTTGGTTTTTCGATTCCAAAATCAGAATAAATATCGATAAAAGAAGGATAAATAGTTTTTCCTTTTAAGTTGGTAATTGCTGTTCCTTTAGGAATCTTTACAGATTTTCCAACACGAACTACTTTACCATCTTTAATTAGTAAGGTTCCTTTTTTAATTACTTGATCTGGAGTCACATAAACTGTTGCATTTGTAAATGCGAAAATTGTGCTTTCTGTTGTTTTTACTCCTTCATCCGTAGGAAAATAATCTTGCGCATGCATGACAGAAAGCGACAAGAAAAAGAGTACGAAAAATAGTTTTTTCATGTAGTTTGTATTATTTGAATTTTGTATAAATTTATATATACCTTTTTTTATAAAAGTTAATTCTTAATACTTTAACAAAAATTTAAGAAAACTAGATTTCTTTTGAAGTTTCAAAATAGGAAATTAATAAGTCAACAACATAGTTATAAGATTGCACACCATTCGCTTGTTTATTCGCTTTTAGATAGGCATTGTAGCCTTTTTTTACAATAGGTTCAAAAGGATTTTTATACTGTTGCCAAAATTGATAACTTGTATTAAAATCTTTGCTTATTCCTTTGTGTACCTTTTTCCAAAGTTCTTTGGATGTGTTTCTATCTCGTTTTCTTAATTCAGTTATACAATATCCAAATGCCATTCTATAACTTGCATATTTAAAATAGATATCGTCATTATATTTAGCAGCTAGAAAACCGACAAAATTTGCTTCGTTTTCTGCTGCAAAACCAATTTGATGTGCCATTTCATGACAGGTTGTTGTTGGGTAACTTGTTTTAGGAATTCGGTCATTTATTTGTGCCTCACCAGTTAAAGGGTTTAAATAACCAGAAGTTCCATTATACATTTGTAGCAAACTCATTAATGAACTTTTTACGGATGCATGTTGATATTTTAATTGTGGAAAATGGATGGATAAATTATTATATCCAGCAGTAGCCATTTCATACATCTCTTTTTGTTGATATGGGTTCTCAACCATTAAAGTGTCGTTTTTTGTAATTTTAAATTGATAATAGTTCAGCTTTTTAATAATGTGCTCAGTAACTTTTTGAAGTTGCTTGGTTGTATATTCTTGTTGTTTATATTGTAAGTTTTTAGCCAACGGTTGCCTATAATAGTTTAATCCCCAAAAAAGGTAAAAGCAAAAATAAATAACAGATAAAATTGCTGTAAAATGAATCATCTTCGTAATAAAATTTTTGAATCTACTTTTTATCAATCGAACTAAAAATCGAATAAAAATAAATAACCCAAAAGCTAAGAATAGATCTCCGACTGAAAAAGGGATCCATCCTAAAATAATTCTAAAAAAAGATGAAATACCAGGATAGATTCCGTTTGAATAATATTGCTCTATAAATGTAGGGTTTTTTGCCGCTACTTGGAGTAATAAAACTTGAATTGGCAGAAAAATGGCTAAAAAAACATGTCTTTTATTTAGTTTCATCAGGGTAAAAATAAGGATTCAATTTAGAAGTTGACTGGTTATTAACAAGATAATAACATTTTTGTTTACAAAATATGTTCACAAATTAAAGTTCGCTTTTAGAAAGGACATTCAACCTAAAAAAGTACATTTGTGTTCATGGAAAAAACGAATCCTATAGCAGGTAAAAAGTCAGATAAATCAAGGTTAATTAGTCTTGAGAAAGGGAAGATTCCCCCACAGGCAGTAGAATTAGAAGAAGCTGTGTTAGGTGCAATGATGATTGATAAAAAAGGAATTGATGATGTAATAGATGTTTTAAGTTCAGATGCTTTTTATGATCAGAAACACCAAGAAGTTTATGCAGCGATTTACGAATTGTTCCAAAACTCTGAGCCTATCGATCTTTTAACAGTGTCTAACTTGTTAAAAAAGAACGGAAAATTAGAGTTTATTGGTGGAGATTTTTTTTTAATTCGTTTAACGCAAAAAGTAGCTTCTTCTGCACACATTGAGTTCCATGCTAGAATTATTCTTCAAAAATACATTCAACGTAAATTAATTTCAATTTCATCAGAAATTATAGAAAATGCGTATGATGAAAGTACAGACGTTTTCGAATTATTAGATGATGCTGAAGCAAAACTTTTTGAAGTTACGCAAGGAAACTTAAAGAAGAGTTCAGAAGCTGCAGGTTCACTTGTTAAACAAGCTTTAAAAAAGATTCAAGAGATTGGTAATTCAGAAGGAATGTCTGGTTTGGAAACAGGTTTTACCAAATTAGATGCTTTAACTTCGGGTTGGCAACCATCCGATTTAGTGATTATTGCTGCGCGTCCTGGTATGGGAAAAACGGCATTTGTAATTTCGATGGCAAAAAATATGGCAATCGATTTTAATCATGGTGTTGCAGTATTTTCTTTAGAGATGTCTTCTGTTCAGTTAATTACACGTATGATTTCTTCTGAAACTGGTTTGACATCCGAAAAATTAAGAAAAGGAAATCTAGAGCCTCATGAATGGGAACAATTAAATGTAAAAGTTAAGAAATTATCTGATGCTCCTATTTTTATTGATGATACACCCTCTCTGTCTGTTTTCGATTTGCGTGCAAAAGCACGAAGATTGGTATCGCAACATGGCGTTAAAATTATTGTAATTGATTATTTACAATTGATGACTGCAGGTGGAAAAGCAGGAGGGAACCGTGAACAAGAAATCTCTATGATTTCGAGAAATTTAAAAGCATTAGCAAAAGAATTGGCGGTTCCTGTAATTGCACTTTCTCAATTATCACGTGCTGTAGAAACCCGTGGAGGAAGTAAAAGACCATTATTGTCTGATTTACGTGAATCTGGTGCAATTGAGCAAGATGCAGATATTGTATCGTTTATTTTTAGACCAGAATATTATGGAATGACAGAATGGGATGATGATGAACATACACCATGTGAAGGACAAGGTGAATTTATTGTTGCAAAACACAGAAATGGTGGTTTGGATAATATTCGTTTAAAATTTACAGGACATTTAGCAAAATTCTCTGATTTAGAAGAAGGTTTTAGTTCTGAATTCCAATCATCTATGAATGCAGATTTCCCTGATGATGTTTTTCCTGATCAAAGAATTGAGCCAAAAGATGCTTTTGGAGATGATGTTCCGTTTTAAAAAAATAAATATGTAAAGTAATTCAAGTATAGTAATAGTAAAATGTAATGAAAATCATAACGAGTTTTATGGTATTTTCCATAAATGGTTTGATGGTTTAGATTCCATAAATGGAAACCCTATACAATATGCAATTATTCAAGATGAATCAAATGGAATAATTTCACAATACTCATTAATTAATTTTCAAATAAAATTTTTATCAATTACTGAAAACCTTCAAAGACTTATTCAAAAAAGTGACTTATTTAAAAATTAATTAGTTTGAGAAAAATATTTACAATATTAACATTCCTATTCATCTCAAACTCAATTTGGGCGTCCTTTATTTATGTTCCAATGGATCATGATAATCAGAGAAATCATTTAAAAGCCTACGGAATTGTTTATTTTGGCTTGGAAGCTGGCTTAAAATCGAAATGGTTATTAAATTACGATGGCGGTGCTTTTTTAATAGAAAACAATAAGATTATTGAGAATGAATGTAAAATACGTGGCGTTTCGTATCAAGTAATTTCTGATGCAAAAGCGCAATTGATATTGCAAGAAATATCTGCACCATCTTCTAATCAAGATGCAGTAACTCTAGAAAAAGCTCCAAAAATAGCTGTGTATTCCCCAGAAGATAAAATGCCTTGGGATGATGCCGTAACAATGGTCTTAACGTATGCAGAAATTCCTTTTGATATAATTTATGATAAAGATGTTTTAGCGGATAAGTTACTTATATACGAGTGGCTTCATTTACATCATGAAGATTTTACAGGTCAATACGGAAAGTTTTACGGTTCTTTTAGAACAGCACCTTGGTATATTCAAGCAAAACAAGATTCAGAAAAATTAGCTAAAGAACTTGGTTTTTCTAAAGTTTCTGATGAAAAATTAGCCGTTGCAAAAAAGATTAGAGATTATGTAATTGGTGGCGGATTTATGTTTGCAATGTGTTCTGCTACGGATAGTTTTGATATTGCTTTGTCTGCTGAGGGAGTAGATATTGCAGAAGCGATGTTTGATGGAGATGCAACAACATCTAATTATCAATCTAAAATTAATTATAATAAAACGCTGGCTTTTAAAGATTTCGATTTAGTTAGAAGTCCAACAACATATGAGTTTTCTTCTATCGATATGACTCGTAAACGTAAAATTCCGAAAACTTCAGATTATTTTTCTTTGATAGAATTTTCTGCAAAATGGGACCCTGTACCAACAATGTTGACTCAGAATCATACAACTTTAGTCAAAGGTTTTATGGGACAAACGACTTCTTTTGATAGAAATACGGTTAAAACAAATGTGTTGGTTTTAGGTGAAAACAGAACCAATAGAGAAGCACGTTATATCCATGGAACAAAAGGAAAAGGAATGTTTACTTTTTATGGAGGTCATGATCCAGAAGATTATACACATAGAGTTGGAGATCCAAAAACTGAATTAGATTTGCATCCAACGTCACCAGGTTATAGATTGATTTTGAATAATGTTTTATTTCCTGCAGCAAAGAAAAAGAAACAAAAAACGTAGTCTTTATAATCATTCGGCATAAAGAATTTTGTTAATTGAACTCTATTGAATTCAAAAATTTCTTTTGATTAAAATAAAAAAGGAACCCTTTTTAGAGAAATCTCATTATAATTGTTAATAACCCTAATTTTTGCTCATAAATAATCTTGTTAGTTGCTACTAAAAAAATTACTTTTGTCATCAAATTAAAATAACAAAATGCCAACAACACAACAATTACAAGATTTTACGCAACAAGTACGTAGAGACATATTAAGAATGGTACATGCTGTAAACTCTGGTCACCCAGGAGGTTCTTTAGGATGTGCAGAATTTATTACTTGTTTGTATCAAGAAGTAATGGAGTATTCTACAGAATTTAATATGGATGGAAAAACAGAAGATTTATTTTTTCTTTCTAATGGTCATATTTCACCTGTTTTTTACAGTGTTTTAGCGCATAGTGGATTTTTCTCAGTATCAGAATTAGCAACTTTTAGATTGTTAGATTCTCGTTTACAAGGG
>JBNMNZ010000109.1:0-5968 GCA_051276605.1 Polaribacter sp.
GTGTAAAAGCTATTGACGATTTAAGTATCGAAATTGGCACAGGTATGTTTGGATTATTAGGTCCAAATGGCGCAGGTAAATCTTCGTTAATGAGAACAATTGCTACTTTACAAAGTCCTGATTCAGGTTCAATTACATTTGGTGATATTAATGTTTTAGAAGACAATATGTCTTTAAGAAAAGTACTAGGATATTTACCTCAATCTTTTGGAGTGTATCCTAAGATGTCTGCAGAAGATTTGTTAGATTATTTTGCGACGCTAAAAGGAATTTCTAATACATCAGAAAGAAAAGCAATTGTAAAAGAGGTGCTAGAAATCACTAATTTATATGATGTAAGAAGCAAGCATGTTGCTGGGTATTCTGGCGGAATGAAACAACGTTTTGGGATTGCTCAATTATTATTAAACAATCCAAAACTAATTATTGTTGATGAACCAACTGCGGGTCTAGATCCAGCAGAAAGACACCGTTTTTTAAATGTTTTACGTGAAGTTGGTACAAACACAACGGTGATTTTTTCTACCCATATTGTTGATGATGTAAAAGAGTTGTGTAATGAAATGGCAATTTTAAACGGAGGCAAAATATTAAAACATACCACGCCATTAGAAGCAACACAAGAAATAGAAGGAACAATTTGGACAAAGATTGTTTCTAGAGATGAATTAGAGGAAGCAGAAAAAGTATTCAATATTTTATCTTCTAATTACAATCAAGACAATACCTTAAATATTAGAGTTCATGCTTCAGAAAAACCTGGAGAAGATTTTGAGCAAGGAACACCACAATTAGACGATGTATATTTTATTGCATTAAAACAAGATGAGCCAGTTTTGGCATAAATCAACACTTAATTTAAGATAAAAAATATGTTTTCTACAATATTTAAACAAGAATTAAAGTACTGGTTTAATAAGCCTGCTTTTTATATTTATTTGGCGATATTTTTCATTATTGCCCTATTTTTCTCAGCAAGTTCTGCAGGAGTTTTTGATTTTTTAACCGTAACAACAGGTTCTGCATCAATTGTAAATTCTCCATCTGGAGTTGCAGGATTGTTTAACGGAATGTCTATTTTAATTTTCTTTCTCTTTCCATCTATTATTGGAGTTTCGGTTTACAGAGATTATAAAAGCGAGATGCATACCATTTTGTATTCGTATCCGTTTACAAAAGCCAATTATTTATTTGCTAAGTTTTTAAGTTCAATTTTTATTGTAACCTTAATTGTGTTAACCATTGGTATTGCTTTATTTATTGGGTTTAGATTGCCAGGAACAAACTCAGAGATTGTTGGAGCATTTGATTTTAAATCGTATTTCAATGCATATACCGTTTATATTTTACCAAATGTTTTATTGTTTGGAGCTATTGTTTTTGGGGTCGTAACTTTTACACGAAATATTGCTGCAGGTTTTATCACCGTTATTCTTTTGCTATTTGTACAAGGATTAATGGAAAGCTTATTGTCTGATCCAGATAATCGGTTTTTAGCAGCAATTTTAGATCCGTTTGGAGGATCTGCTTCTAATTATTACACACGTTATTGGACAATATCTGAACAAAATGAGTTGCATTTACCCGTAAAAGGAGTTGTTTTATACAATCGCTTTTTATGGTTGGGAATTGGTATTTTTGTTTTTGGCTTGGTGTATAAATTCTTTTCTTTTACTCAGGATGCTTTATCGTTTTCATTTAGAAAAAAGAAATCAGAAAGAGCAACAAAATCTAATTTTGGCGGAATTACAAGAATCAATTTACCAAAAGTTAGTTATGATTATTCTTTTTTACAAAACTTAAAAACGACCTGGAAACTTTCTAATATCGATTTAAAGTACATTGTTAAAAGTTGGCCTTTTATCAGTATTGTTCTAGTAGGATTAATAATTATACTAATAGCCTTATCCGAAGTGGGTAATTTATTTGGTACCGCAACACTTCCGGTAACTTGGAAAATGCTAAGTCAAGGAGGTTCGTTTACGGTAGCAATTAATATTTGTACATTTTTATATGCGGGAATGTTAATTCATAGAGCAAAAATTGCAAGAGCAGACCATTTAATAGATGTAACACCAATTCCTAACTGGGCATTGTTATTGTCTAAATTAATTGCGTTGGTAAAAATGCAAATCGTGTTATTGTCGGTAATTATGGTTGCAGGAATCGCTTTTCAAATCTATAAAGGATATTTCGATTTTGAAATTGGTCATTATATAGAAGAACTTTTTGGTTTAAAGTTGATAAACTATATCGTTTGGGCATTATTGGCACTATTTGTTCAAACAATTATTAGAAATCCATACTTAGGTTTATTTGTATTGATTGTGTTATCAATCGGAATTCCGTTATTAGGATTGGCAGGAGTAGAACAATCAATCTATAAATACAACCAAGGTCCAGGATTTGATTATTCTGATATGAATGGTTATGGAGCATCTTTAGGTGTCTATTTCTACTATAAAATCTATTGGGTTTTAGGTGGGTTACTATTATTAATTATTGCGGCTTTATTTTGGGTTCGTGGAATTCCGAATTCATTTAAAGAACGTTTTTCAATTGCTAAAAGCCGTTTTAAAGGATTGACTGTTGCTGGTTTTGTTTTATCATTTTTGGCGTTTTCATATTTAGGATTCTCTACTTATAAAGAGAATAATATAGACAATACAAGAATGTCATCTAAAGAAAGAGAGCAGGGTAGAGTTGACTGGGAAAAAACGTACAAGAAATTCGAGAACTATGCGCAGCCAAGAATTATTGCTGTCAATACTGAAATGAATATTTTTCCGAAGAAAAGAAATTTTGAAGCTTCTGCAGTAATGACAATGGTAAATAAAACCGATGTTGCTATCGATAGCGTTTTCTTAAATCACAACGGATATCCAAGTACTTTTGAGTTTAGCTTACCAAACTCACTTGTTTTAGAGGATACTATTCAGAATTTTGATATTTATAAGTTTGATAAAAAGATTCAGTCAGGAGATACCTTAACATTGTCGGTAACTATTCATAATAAGAAAAATACGTTATTAAGAAGTAATTCTAATGTTATCGAAAACGGAACGTTTATCAATAGCAGAATTTTCCCAACATTAGGCTATAGTAATGGGCAAGAATTAACAGATAATAAAACCCGTAAGAAATTTGGTTTAGGGGAGAATGATTTAAAATCACATCCATCAGATTCTACGGCTTTAGGAGATACTTATATTTCTAAAGATTCTGATTGGATCGATTTTGAAGCAACCGTTTCTACATCCGAAGATCAAATTGCTATTGCGCCAGGATATTTGCAAAAAGAATGGGTAAAAGAAGGGCGTAAATACTTCCATTATAAAATGGATAGCAAAATTTTAAATTTCTACGCATTTAATTCAGGAAGGTATGAGGTTAAAAAAGAAATGTGGAAAGGAATTAGTTTAGAAATCTATTATCATAAAACGCATGATTATAATTTAGATCGCATGATGAATGGAATGAAAGCATCATTAGCATATAATGCGACTAATTTTAGTCCTTTTCAGCACACACAATTAAGAATTATTGAATTTCCAAAAACTGGAGGAGGATTTGCACAATCGTTTCCAAATACAATTCCATTTTCTGAAGCGATTGGTTTTATTGCAGATGTAGATGATTCTAAAGAAGGTGGTGTCGATTATCCTTTTGCAATTACAGTTCATGAAGTTGCACATCAATGGTGGGCGCATCAAGTAATTGGAGCAGACGTTTTAGGAGCAACAATGTTATCAGAAAGTGTCTCGGAATATGTTTCCTTAAAAGTGTTAGAACATCAGCAAGGAAAATCTAAAATGCGTAAATTCTTAAAGAAAGCTTTAGATGATTACTTAACACAAAGAACTTTTGAGCGTAAAAGAGAAAAACCTTTAATGTATAATGACGGGCAAGGTTATATTCATTATCAAAAAGGATCTTTAGTGTTGTATGCGTTGAGTGATTACATAGGTGAAGATAATTTAAACGGAGCTTTAAAGAAATATGTAGAAAAGGTTAAATTCCAAGAACCGCCATATACAACTTCAATAGAAATGGTTGATTATATAAGAGAGGCAACTCCAGATTCTTTAAAATATGTAATTAAAGACATGTTTGAAACGATTACTTTATATAGAAACAGAATTATTGAGGCAAAAACGACTGAGTTAGAGAACGGTAAATATCAAGTAGATATCGAGTTTGAAATTTCTAAATACAGAAATGATGAAAAAGGGAAAAAGTTTTATAGCGAAAAAGTAGGTGACACTTTAACCTATAAAACCGAAAAAATGACCAAACCAATTTTGTCTGTTCATTTAGAAGATTATATCGATATCGGTATTTTTGCAGAAGAGGAAGTTGATGGAGAAAAGAAAGAAATAGAACTGTATCTAAAGAAACACAAAATTACGTCCATACATAATAAGATTACTATTATCGTTGATCAAAAACCTATTGAGGTTGGTGTAGATCCTTATAATAAATTGATTGACACAAAATCTGATGATAATAGAAGAAAATTCTAAATTGATGACAGAACAAAGGAAAACAACAATTGCTTCCATTATTTTTTTAGTAGTTGTTGTTTTACATACATTGGGATTATTACTGAATGAGAAAATCGCTTTTTTAAGTAAGCCTTTTTTAATTACAACTTTAGTAATTGTTTATTTAGTTGCCGTTAAAAAACCAAATTTTTGGTATGTTTCAGCTTTGTTCTTTTCTTTTTGGGGGGATGTTTTACTACTCTTTAAAAACCAGTTTTTTGTATATGGATTAGCTTCTTTTTTATTGGCTCATATAATGTATATTAAAATAACGGCTTCTTTTATAAAGAAAGTTAGCTTGCAAAAAGGAGTACTGGCTTGCTTACCATTTGTCGTGTTTTTGTTTTCTTTTTTGTATTTGTTAAATGACAATCTTGGTGAAATGAAAATTCCTGTAATTTTTTATGGAGTTGTAATTTCTTCTTTTGGAGCCCTTTCTTTTTTGAATTATATGCAAGAAAAAAATACTGCTAATTCATGGCTCTTTTTAGGAACTATTATTTTTATAATTTCTGATAGTTTAATTGCGCTTAACAAATTTTACGAGCCAAAAGAATTTTATGCTATAAGTATAATGTTAACTTATATTGTTGCACAATATTTAATTTGTAAGGCTATAATTGCTAAAACTGCTCACCAAGAATAAAGAACTGTTTTCAATTTTTGGTTTTGGTTGCTGACGATAATTTTTAAATTTATCGAAAACAATTAAATCAATTTATTTTGTTAGAGATACAAACAAATAATAGTATTTTAGCACACCTAAAAGTTATGATTTTACTCAATTTCACCAGATATAAAAGATTTTTTTTAAAGAAGCATTTTCGGAAGATTCTCTTAGAAAAAGAGAACAACAGAGTCGTTTCGCAAAAAGAAATAAAAACGGTTGGTATTTTAACTACTGATGAAATTTCTAATTGGGTAGATGTAAAAGAGGAGGTAGAAAAACTCTTGAACCTTAGAAATGCTAAAATTTATAGTTTTAGACCACACAAAAAAAATCGAGAAGTTTCTTATAAGCACTTTTCTGAAATAGATTTTAGTTGGAATGGAAATATTAGTCAGCCAAATTTCAAGAATTTTATAGACGAACCTTTTGATTTGTTAATTGGTTATTTTAGTAAGAAAAATTGGTATTTAGAAAATGCAGTTTTAAGATCTAATGCTACATTTAAAGTTGGTATTTCTAAAGTAAATCAGCAATTATATGATATTGAAATCGCAGAAGTTCCAATAAAAACAGATAAGTTTCTTCTAGAACTAAAGAAATACTTGAAAATTTTAAAAAAATTAAAAAATTAAACTTCAAACTTAAAGTTGTTTATTCTTTGTAAGAATTCAATATTTCACTTTTAATCAATTGTAATATTGTAATTTTACGCACGTAAAAATTAAAAATAATGCAAAAATTTATTGGTACTGGT
>JBNMNZ010000110.1:0-5945 GCA_051276605.1 Polaribacter sp.
TCTTTAGTCCTTCAGGGATAGAATCGTTATTTCATAATTTCCCTAATTTTAAACAAAATGGCACAAGAATTGCCGCCTTTGGGAATTCTACTGTGAATGCAGTTACAGAAGCGGGTCTAAAGTGCGATATTATTGCACCAAGTCCAGAAACACCTTCTATGACAATGGCTTTAGACAAGTATATTAAAGTAGTAAATAAAAAATAAATTCTTTTAAGTTTTTATACTGAGCTTGTCGAAGTGTAATCCAAAACCTTATAAAATTGATAAAAACCAAGCAGGAATGTTTGGTTTTTTTATTTTAAAATTTATTTTGTCATCCCTGTGAAAACAGAAATCGATAAGAAGTAGCTAAAAAGTAAAATTATTTCATAGAGATGAACAGCCTTTTTTAAACACTCACTTAAGATTACTGCCTATGTAAGAATCTCAAGCTCGAAGATTATTAGAGAAAAAAACTATATTCTCTATGTTTCTATCTGGTCAATTTTTAATGTATTTTGTTTTAAAGATAGAATCTATGCAAACAAACTAGCAAAAGCTTCTTCAATCTTACCAACTAAAATCAATTTAATTCCATGTTTCTTAGAAGAAATCTTGTTGTATTTTGAAGTTACAAAGGTTTTATAACCCAATTTTTCTGCCTCTAGAATTCGTTGATCAATTTTAGAAACGGGTCTAATTTCTCCAGCTAAACCTACTTCCGCAGCAAAGCAAACATTTGGGTTAATAGCAACATCTTGATTCGATGATAAAATAGCAGCAACCACCGCTAAATCTATTGCAGGATCGTCAACATTTATGCCTCCAGTAATATTTAAAAAAACATCCTTTGCACCTAATTTAAAACCTGCTCTTTTTTCTAGAACGGCTAAAATCATATTGAGGCGTTTTAAATTATAACCCGTCGTTGAGCGCTGAGGTGTTCCGTAAACTGCAGTAGAAACTAAAGACTGAACCTCAATCATTAAAGGTCTAATCCCCTCTAAAGTTGATGCAATTGCGGTTCCGCTTAAGTCGGCATCTTTTTTAGAAATCAATATTTCAGACGGATTTGAAATTTCTCTTAACCCTGTTGAAAGCATTTCGTAAATCCCTAATTCTGAAGTAGAACCAAATCTGTTTTTTTGTGATCGTAAAATCCTATATGTATGATTTCTGTCGCCTTCAAATTGTAAAACAACATCTACCATGTGCTCTAAAATTTTTGGGCCAGCAATGTGTCCATCTTTATTAATATGTCCAATTAACAAAACCGGAGTTGCAGTTTCTTTGGCGAATTTTATGAGCTCTGCAGCCGTTTCTCTAATCTGAGAAATACTTCCAGGAGAAGCTTCAATATTATTGGTGTGTAATGTTTGTATCGAATCTATCACCAAAACTTCTGGTGCTATTTCTTCAATACTTTTAAAGATTTGTTGTGTATTTGTTTCTGTAAGAATTAAACAATTAGAATTTTTAGCTTCTAACCTTTCAGCTCTCATTTTTATTTGAGATTGACTCTCTTCACCAGAAACATACAATACTTTTTGACGAATATTTAAGGCAACTTGCAATAATAAAGTTGATTTTCCAATTCCTGGTTCTCCTCCCAAAAGAATTACAGAGCCTTTTACCAATCCACCACCTAAGACAGTGTCTAATTCATTGTTGTTCGTAACAACTCTTTCTTCAGGATTTAACTGAATATCAGCAATTTTTAAAGGCTTATTTACAACTTGTTTGGCTGTTGTAGATTGTTTCCAAACACGTTTTTCTTCTTTCTGAACAATTTCTTCTACAATGGTATTCCATTCTTTACAAGCACCACATTGCCCGACCCATTTTGCATGTTGAGTTCCACAGTTTTGACAGAAAAAAGTTGTTTTGGTTTTTGACATTGAATTAGTTTCGGAGTCTCAAAGTTACAAAGTAATATTGAGATTAGTCTTTTAAAAATCTCAATACAATTAAGATTTACTTAAAGCTGGCAATTAGTAGCGCTAGCTATTGAACTTTTTGTTTGAGCTCTTTTTTGTTTTGAAAAAAGCGAGCAGAGAAAGCGCGACCTCAAGGAAACGGTCACAAATTACTTATTTTTATTATAAATAGGTAATAATAAAAATGCCAAACCACCAAAAACAATAAGCATAGCCGTTTGTGCAGTCCACATAATCCAACCAAAAGCGGTTGCAGGTTCTGTTGGAATGTCAAACAAAGCCAAGGCTCCAGCCACAGCAATTGGGTACAAGCCAATGCCGCCATTTGTTGCAGCAATAGAAAATCCACCAGCAATAAAGCCAATTAAAATTCCGCCTAAAGGAACATTTAAACCTTCAATTGCAGGGATTGTTGCCCAAAACATGGCCACATACATCACCCAAATAAATAAAGTATGAAAAATAAAAGCCCATTTATTTTTCATTTTAAAGATGCTTGTAACACCTTCTTTTAAGCCAGTAAAAAAGGTTTTAATTTTCAACAAAAACCCAGATGTTGCTTTTTTAACAAGATAAGAAAGTATGTAAAAACCAATAATTAAAATCGCTAGACTGATACTGATTTTAATTGGGTTAAAATTCTTAGTTAGGAGTTCGTAAATAAAATCGAACTGAACAAAAAGAGTGATGAGTATGATGCATAACATCATAACTAAATCCGCAATTCTTTCTGCGACAATCGTTCCAAATCCTTTTTCAAAAGGTACGTCTTCGTAATTTGTTAAGACAAGTGCTCTTGAAATTTCTCCTGCTCTTGGGATCGCTAAGTTTACTAAGTAGCCTACTAAAACAGCTAAAACACTATTTGTAAATTTAGGTTTAAAACCCAAAGGATCTAGCATAAATTTCCATCTGTACGCTCTAGAAAGGTGGCTTAAAATGCCGAAGAATAATCCTAGAAAAATCCAACTATAATTGGCTTCTTTAAAATACCCTATTAAGATATCAATAGAAATTTTAGAGATAGAGTACCAAACCAGGAAACCTCCAAAAACGAGAGGTAATATAACTTTTAAATTTTTTTTTATGCTCAAAATTAAGTAAGTGTATTATCTTTCTCATTAGGGAATACTAAAGAGGGTTTAAAACTTTTAGCTTCTTCAAAATCCATAAAACAGTATACAATTAAAATTAAAATATCGCCTTTTGCAACTTTTCTAGCAGCGGCGCCATTTAATGTAATTTCACCACTTCCACGAGGACCAGGAATTGCATATGTCTCTAAACGTTCGCCATTATTGTTATTTACAATCTGGACACGTTCACCTTCAATAATATTGGCTGCATCCATTAAATCTTCATCAATGGTAATACTTCCTATATAATTTAAATCTGCACCTGTAACTTTTACACGGTGGATTTTGGATTTTACTACTTGAACTAACATGTGACAAAAATAGGTATTTTTTTGGTTAATTATTTTATAATCTAATGTTATCAATCAATCTAATTTCACTCGCAAATACGGCAATAAAAGCACGGTTTTTTTTATTAGACTCTTTATTTTTTATTGTTTCTAATGATTTTTCTGCAGCTATTGTAAAATATTCTAAATTTAATAAAGGGTGTTTTTTGAATTCATTCTCTACCCATTCGGTTACTTTATCGGTGTTTTCTGTGGCAAATTTTTTACGAACTTTTTTAAGAATTTTGTAGACAAAAGGCGCTGCAGCTCTATGATCTTTAGAGAGCCTTGTATTTCTAGAACTCATTGCTAAGCCATCTTCTTCTCTAAAAATAGCACAGCCTTTAATCTTAACATTTAAATGATGTTTTTTCACCATTTTTTTAATGATTTGTAGCTGCTGAAAATCCTTTTGCCCAAAATAAGCTTGGTGAGGTGTTACAATTTCAAAAAGTTTTTTTACGATGGTGCCAACACCATCAAAATGACCTTTTCTAAACTTCCCCTCCATTAAATGTTCTAAGCCATCAAAGTCAAATCTTTCGGATGAAACGTGATCTTCATATATTTCTTCTACAGAAGGAAAAAATAAAACATCACAAGAAACACTTTCTAATAATTTAGTGTCGTTTTCTATTGTTTTTGGGTAATTCGTTAAATCTTCTTTTTTGTCAAATTGAGTAGGATTCACAAAAATACTGACTACAACCACATCATTTTTACTCTTTGCTTTCTTTATTAAAGATAAATGTCCCTGGTGTAATGCACCCATTGTTGGTATTAAACCTATGGTTTTAGGCCTCTCTTTTTGAGCGTTTAAGTAAGATATTAGTTCTTGTTTAGTGTTAAAAATTTTCATTCTTAAAAATTAAGTAAAGTCTGCAAACTTACCATTTTAACATGATATTAGCATAATAATTTGTACTTTTGCCAATCTCATAAAAGAGTTTGATTTAATGAAGGACAAGAGAATTTTATTTGTATCATCGGAAGTCGTTCCGTATTTACCAGAAACAGAACTATCTTCTACAGCTTTTAATTCAGCTAAAAACGCACATTCTAAAGGAGTTCAAACGCGAATTTTTATGCCAAGATATGGTGTAATTAACGAGCGAAGACATCAATTACATGAAGTGATCCGTTTATCTGGGATGAACCTAGTTGTAAATGATTTAGATATGCCATTAATTATTAAAGTTGCTTCGATCCCAAAGGAAAGAATGCAAGTTTATTTTATTGATAATGAAGAGTATTTTAAACGAAAA
Organism: Polaribacter sp.; assembly: GCA_051276605.1. Taxonomy (GTDB): domain Bacteria; phylum Bacteroidota; class Bacteroidia; order Flavobacteriales; family Flavobacteriaceae; genus Polaribacter. The sequence continues at coordinate 4,649 of JBNMNZ010000110.1, forward strand.
GCTGTTTTTACAGACGAAGACGATGAATTGTTTTCAGACAATGATGAGCGTGCAATTTTCTTTGCTAAAGGTGTCGTCGAAACTGTGAAAAAGTTAAACTGGGCTCCAGATATTATTCATGTTCATGGATGGATGGCTTCTTTATTACCTCTTTATTTAAGAGAGTTTTACAAAGAAGAACCATTATTTACGGAAAGTAAAATTGTTACTTCTTTATATAATACGGGTTTTGAGGGTGAATTAAACCCAGATTTGGCATCTAAAGTTAAGTTCGATTTATCTAACAATGATAAAATAGCAACTATCGAAATCCCAAATCATACCAATATTTTAAAAAGTGCTATAGAAAACTCTGATGCAATCATTCACGGGAGCGAAACAATTTCAGAAGAATTAAGTTCCTTTATTGAAGAAAAAGGAATGCCTGCTTTAGCATATGAATCAGAGAATTTAAAAGAATCGTATTTGAATTTTTACGCTGATCTATTATCAGTTAATTAATTGTTTTTAAAAGTGAGAAAAATTATTAAAAAGAGTGTTTATATAGGTGTTTTGTTGTCATTATTTTCAGCAATTATATCATGTGAAGAGGACTTTACAGACATTGGATCTAATGTTATTAGCAATACAAAATTTAACACAAGCACGTATACTGTAGAAATTATAGCAGAAAACAGCCCTGTTGAGGATGTAATCGCAGACAATATTTCTAGAGAACCAAGAGAATATTTATTGGGTATACATTCAAGTTCAGCGTATGAAAAAATAGAAGCTTCTATTGTTTCCCAAATAGAAATAAACAGTAGTTTAAAGTTAGTTGATGATGAACACGTTTATGGTTCTGACACCATTGTTGTTAGTACCATAGATACTGTTTTTGTAAAGTTACTTTATTCTGCAACTTTAGACGGTAACACATCTTCAGGTCCGGAATTTACATTAAATTCTATTATTGGAGATACAACAAAAGCATTTACTATTAACGCATACCAAACAAGTACTTATTTAAGTAGATTGAATCCTACAGATCCATCAAAATCTAACTCATATAATTCTAATGCTGTTTTTGATAAGACAGGCACCGAGTTAAATGATCCAATTAATTATCAATTTAAACCTAATAAAAACGACACCATAATTGTTGTAAAAAGAAGGTTAAGTAATAATGATTTGTATTCTAAAGATACTATAAAGTATACAACTTCTACTACACCTTTACCAGTTGCTATTCTTCCATTAAATGAAGATAAGTTTAAAGAATTGTTCTTAGATAAATATGAATCATCAGAATTTGATT
>JBNMNZ010000111.1:0-5916 GCA_051276605.1 Polaribacter sp.
ATTGCATTGGAATGAGAAGTTAAATGAAAATTGGTCTACTACTTTAGGATTAAACTATACAAAAGGCTCAGGGTATTTTGAGCAATTTAAGGATGGTGAAGACGCCGCAGATTTCAATAATTTAATTATCGATGACAGCGATGTAATTGTAAGACGCTGGTTAGACAATGATTTTTATGTGCTAAACTTTAATACGAATTACAAAACTGATAAAATTAATTTTATAACAGGAATTTCTTATTCTAATTATACTGGAGATCATTTTGGGGAGGTAATATGGGGTAGTAACTTAGCAGCAAATGTAAATATCAGAGATCGTTATTATTTTTCTGATGCTACAAAAACCGACTTTTCTGCCTTTGCAAAAGTAACGTTCGATATTAGTGAAAAACTTTCTGGTTACGCCGATTTGCAAGGACGTTTTGTAGGCTACCAAACCAAAGGAATTACTAATGATATTGTACCTATTGATGTCGATAGAACCTTTAATTTCTTTAATCCTAAATTTGGTTTTACCTATAATATCAATCCAGAGAATAATTTATACGGCTCTTTTGCAATAGCAAATAGAGAACCTAATAGAAACGATTTCGAAAATGGAGTTTCTACACCAGAATCTTTAAATAATATTGAATTTGGATGGCGTATAAACAAAGAAAAGATAAAAGTAAATACCAATATTTATTATATGGATTATACAAATCAATTGGTTTTAACAGGCGCTTTAGATGATGTTGGACAGCAAATTAGAGCAACTTCTGGAAGTAGCTATAGATTCGGTTTAGAAATTGATGCAGATATTACCCTTTCTGATAAATTCTCTATCAAACCGAACGCCGCTTTTAGTACAAATAAAAACAGAGATTTCTTTATTACAAGAGATGGAATAGAGCAACCACAAGCTTTAGGGAATACAGATCTTTCTTTTTCCCCGGATGTAATTATTGGCAATATGTTTACTTATATGCCATCAGAAAACTTACAAATCTCATTTTTATCAAAGTATGTTGGGCAACAATTCATGAGTAATTTTAGTAGTGCAATTTCTAATGCTGATGTTTTAGATAGTTTTTTTACTTCTGATTTAAACATCGTCTACGAAATAAAAACTACCAAAATATTTAAATCAATAACATTTACCGCCTTAGTTAACAATATTTTTAATGTAGAGTTTGTAAGTAGAGGATTCTACTTTACTTTTGATGATGATTATTCTGTTGCGAACCAAGTAACAACCGTCGATGGTGCTGGATTTTATCCCCAAGCAACAAGAAACTTTCTAATTGGAGTAACTTTGAGATTTTAGAAAACAACACTTTTTAGTCGATTTTGATTAAAAAAACAAAGAAAACGAGCTTTTTTCATCGAAAAAGGCTCGTTTTTTCGTATATTGCAGATTCATGAAATATTCTTCTACTTACTACAAAAGAAACACCAAAGCTTATAATGTTGATTTTTGCATTTTAAAAAATCAATCTAATAAACTTACCTCTTCTGCTTTCTAGTTTTTTTGTCTGATACTTTTTTCAAAAAATCACGCACACTACAATATTAAACTTCAATTAAAAGTGCTACGCACTTCTTTAAAATTCTACTTATGAAAATACTTCACGTTAAAAGAAAAACTAAATATCAAAAATACTATTCTTCAGCAATGGGAATGTTAAACTCAAGAGTTACCTACATCAAAAAATATTTTTTAGGGATTCCTTTTAAAACAATCCATAAATATCGAGAAACTTATTACGGAGAAATAAAAGAGTGTGATGATTGTAATCTATTTATTTAAACTTAATTTATCAAAAAATTATATTTATGAGACAACTTAAGATTGTTAAACAAGTTACCAATCGTGATGCAGAATCTTTAGATAAATATTTTCAAGAAATTAGTAAAATTGGGCTTATTACTTCGGATGAAGAAGTAGAATTAGCTTTGAAAATTAAAACAGGAGATAGCAGTGCTTTAAATGCATTAGTTAGTGCAAATTTAAGGTTTGTTGTTTCAGTAGCAAAACAATACCAAGGACAGGGTTTAAAATTATCTGACTTGATAAATGAAGGCAATTTAGGCTTGGTAAAAGCTGCAAAAAGATTTGATGAAACAAGAGGTTTTAAATTTATTTCTTATGCTGTGTGGTGGATTCGCCAGTCTATTTTACAAGCGTTAGCTGAACAATCTCGTATTGTACGTTTACCGCTAAATAAAATAGGAAGCATCAATAAAATAAAAAAAATATATGCTCGATTAGAACAAAATGAGCAACGGATACCAACAAATAAAGAAATAGCAAAACAATTAGAAATGACTGAAACAGAAGTCGAGCTATCTTTAAAAAATTCTGGAAAACATATCTCTATGGATGCCCCTTTTAAAGAAGGTGAAGATTCTAATTTATATAATGTATTACAGTCTGGAGAATCACCAAACCCCGACAAAGAGTTAATGAATCAATCTTTAACCATAGAAATAAACAGGGTGTTAGAAAGGTTGTCCTATAAAGAAGCGCAAGTAATCAAAATGTATTATGGTATTGGCCTACCCTCTCCTTATAGCATGACTGAAATTGGTGATCTGTTTGACTTATCTATAGAAAGGGTTCGTCAATTAAAACAAAAAGCGATTAGAAACCTGCAATCTAAATCTAGGACTCATCTTTTGAAATCTTATTTAGGGTAATACTTGACTTACTTTTATCAAACAGCTATTTGTATTAAAATAAATCATAAAAAAAGGGAGTAATTCGCTCCCTTTTTAGTTTTCATAGACCTATTCTTTAGGTTCTAGTAACAATACTATCTTATTAAAATCTGCAGCACTATTAATTACAGTTCGGTATGCTTCGTATATTGGCACTTGTACAATATTTTCTCTGTAATGTTCGTCTGCTGTTACGGTCAATTTATTTCCTTCTAATTTGTATAAAGACCTAAAAGAAAACAATTCTTTTCCGTTTTTAACAAATGAGTTGTCTATCTTAATGTCTTCCAAATTGCTGATTTCATACCCTTCAGGAATATGAATGGTCAGTGTTCTGTAATAACTTCTGTGAAATTGCTCTTCTAAAGGTAATACTCTCTCTTTTTCTTGATATAGTTGTATTTGTTGCCCAATTAAGTCTCCCAATTTAAACAAATACTTTCTTCCTGCTTTTTCTATAAAAGCTTCTGTTGTAAAATCTACAATAAACTGTAATGGTTTTGTCCCAAATAATTCAGGATCATCATTTACTAATTTTCGCCCTGTTATCTCTAACTCTTTTGTAATATTTTCTATAAAACTATCTACCAATTCTTCTCTTTTTTCTCCTTGAATTAGATGCATAAAAGGTTGAATATTCATTGCATAATATCCGCTGAAGGCTCTATCAAAATGAACAATATTTTCGGTGAGGTTTTCTTTATTAAAATTGACAGTTACCTTCATAACATCAACAGTTTCCTCGACTTTTACGGGCTCAATATATTTAATTCTTCCCACTGCAGACTTATAATCTCCAATGACAACTTCTTTAATAAACAACCCATAATTATCCGTCATAAAAGGCTGCGGAAAACCAAACCTTGTTTCAGAAGCATTTGGTGACAAGTACTTTTTAGACTGTGGGAAATACAATAAAAAGTGAGTTAAAAAATTATTTGCTTCAAACTCAGCATCAAACTTTAGTTCCTTTCTATTAGTCGTTAACACCAACTCATGTTTAATCTTTAAGGTTCTTAAGATGGCTATATATAACTTTAATACTCCATTTTCATTCGCTACTTTATTCGTTATAATTGCGTCTAAATCTTGCAACTCATCACTATACATATCTTGAGAAAATACATTCATTTTAATATAAAAATCCAATTTTCTAATAATTGATTCTTGTGCTGTGTTCTCAGCTAGTTTTAACTCCGTAATAAAATTATTGATGAAACTTATTGTCTTATTTGAATACTCAGGGTAGTAAAATTTATATAAATTTTGAGAAATTTTACTGTAAGAAACAATATCAGAAACATTACTAGCAACATTTTTATCAATTTTATAGACTAGAAAACCTTTGGACGCATTGTAAGCCGCTTGATATTCATTAGATAGTTTTTTTACTTTATCTATATGAAGTTTCCAATGTAATTTTTCTGTGATAAGAGTGTCTTGAAATATCTCCGGAGTTTTATTAAAACTCTTAAATTTGAAGATCAAGTTTTTTGGAGCATATAAATCGAATTCAACTTTGTCTATATTATATGCTTCTTGCAGACTCACTTTCTTTCCCATATAGGTTGGTGCCTTTTTCACTACATATAGATACTCAATGAAACTTCCTTTTGAGATACCTTCTAAAGCAAAATACTTATACGTTCTTCCAGATTCTTCGTCTTTTGCAGTAAGTATTTTAGATTTATCTAAATTGATTAATTTCCCTTCCGGAGTGATCACTCTTGCTTTATTTACCTGTAATTCTGATTCGGACGAAAAAGGCAAGTAAATTTTGTTATATTCTTCTATTGCGTCATCCGAATTTAGCCACAAAACTTTATGTTCTAAAAAGTACTCAACTAAATCTCCTTTTAAAAAATAAAACTCTGTTACTGTTTTTTCTTTCACAGCAACCATATCCTCTTTACTTCCTTCTTCTGCAGAATAGCTTGGGGCTTGTTCCCAATCATAACTATTAAAATAAGGGCTACCTTGTGATAATAAGGACTGAAAAGCAAATAATACTGCAACTAATAAACTAATTTTAATTCTCATAATTTTTTTTTATTCTTTTTTTAAAACAACAATCTCTTTATAGTTTCTTTCAATTTTTTGAATCTGTTTATTCACTGCTTTTTGTTCCTCCAAACTTAAAATCAAGAAATTTAACGCTATCGTATGGTTATAAATCACTTCATTCCCTTTTACTGAATAGCTAATCTCGCAAGTCATAAACTCATTAGAAACTTTTACTCCTTCTGGCAAATAATCTATTTTATAACCTGTTGGAACTACTAATTTTGTGGTGTAACTAAAATATCTTTTGTAATCGTATTCTATTGCATTTTTACGTTTTTTATCCGTTTTAAAATAAGATATATCTTTATTTAAATTTAGGTTAATATAAATTTCATCTCCCAAACTTTTAGAATAATTTTTAATTTCAAAATCATAATCCAAAATAAAATCATAATCATAATCATATTTATTAGTTTCTTTAAAACTACTCACTAAAAATTTATTATTCCCTTTTTCAAACATTCTGTTATAGAATTGTTTCAATTTGGTTTCTGTGTTTTCGTTTTCTAGGGCATTAAAAACATCAATCTTAGGATAACCAGAGATGATTGCTTTCGAAGTGCCTATAATACTTCCATTTTCAATTTTTATAGTTGTAATCTCTACAACTGCGTTTTCTTTAGCATCGATAACAGGTACCTTTTTAATCTTAAATTCTTTCCCATAAGAAACCAACGCTTCTTTTCCTTGAATAAAAGAAGTCGGAATTCCGAATTTAATATACCTTCCAGTTGCGTCTAAATAATAAGTTCTTCCATTATTTTCATATGAAAGAATCATGTGGTTATCTACCACCGGCGTTGGCACTTCTTCATAGGTATAAGGAATACTTCTAGTTCCGATCCATGTTAAGTTTCCTTTTACACCTGCAATTTCTAACATTCGGTACAGAATACTCGAATTATCTTTACAATCTCCATACTTCTTTCTAAAAACATCGTTAGACTCTCTTGGTATAAAACCACCAAGCGCATACTCAAAAGCAATATATTTTATATTTTTCTGTGTCCAATAATAAATAGATTTTACCTTTTCTAAATCGGTCTTTTTATCTGCAGTAATTTTACTCACTAGCGTTACCAATTCTTCATTTGGCGCTTCAGTATTAACATCTGTAACCAAAGAATAATACCAACTATATAAATCGGAGAC
>JBNMNZ010000112.1:0-5825 GCA_051276605.1 Polaribacter sp.
TTTAACCCCATACTGACTTGTGCATAAATTAATTCGGCTTTTTTTCTTTGTTGATGTTCATCATATTGATGTTTGCCAATAAATACACTAAACAAAAGCATTACTGATGCTGCTACAGATAACCATTTAAAGTTTCTTTTTTTAGATTTCTTAGGTTCTAACTGAATGGTTTTTGTGTAGGTTTCATCTTTTACAGTAGCAAAATAATTAAACATGTAGACATATTCTTGCAAATGAGGTGCAACAGAACCTTCTGTGAAATAGTTTTTCAAGGTTGTTTCTTCTTGCAAAGTAGTTTCTGCATTTAAGTACTTTTCTACTAATTTTTCTATGTTAGCTAATTCCATAGTTGTGTTTTTTAATGAGTTCTTCTCTTATTGTTTTTCTTGCTCTAGATAATGCCACCCTAACAGCTGTTGGTTTCATGTCAACCATTTTACAGATTTCTTCAAAATCATATTGCTCAACATCTCTTAATTGAATAATAATTTTTTGCTGTTCTGGTAATTTCTCTATCAATAAGTGTACTTGGTTTACACTGTCTTGATATTCCATCTTTTTATCTAAAGAGGTGTCTTTCTCTTTATAATTACTGTGTATTAATGTTAAATTACTTGCTTGTTTTGACTTTAATCTATCGTAACAATAATTCTTTGTCATGGTCATTGCAAATGCTTCAACATTCTTATAATCAGCTATTTTATCTTTACTTCTCCATAACTTAAAATACAATTCTTGAGTAGCATCCTCAGCTTCTTCCGTAGAAACTAAGAGTCTTTTTGCCAATCTAAAAACCTTATCTTTAAATGGTAAAACAACTTTTAAAAAGTCTGATTGATTCATTATTCTTATTTGTTTTTCTGATATTCTTTCATCTCTCATATCAGGTTTACAGCATTACGACGACACATAATTTATTTTGTTACATCAAACTATTAAAAAATACTAAATATGTTTAAATTGCGTTAAATTTAATATATTATTTATACATATTTACATGAAGTATTTTTTTAAATTTTTATGCCTTTCAGTATTCATTTCCACTTTTGCTAATTGCTCTAAAGAATATGAGATTCCTCAAGAATTGGTTGTACATGATTTTGTTTGGAAAGGCTTAAACGCTTATTATTTACATCAAAATCAAATTGCAGATTTAGATGACAAACGCTTTAATTCTGATCAACAACTAGAGACTTATTTAAATGCTTTTACTGATTACAATGCTCTTTACGCTGGTTTATTGATTTCTTCAGATGTAAAATCAACTATCGTTGAAGATTATAATACGATTATAAGTCCTGAATTAAGGACTAGATTTACACATGGTTTAGAATTCGGTCTTTTTAAAGAACAAGATTCAGATACTATAATTGGTTATGCCTTAGATATCCTGCCACTCTCTTATGCTTCTGATCAAAATATTTCTAGAGGTGATTATTTTTACGCTATCATTAATGAAGATAATGATACGATAAATTTAAGTGAAAATAATTACGAAGATTTATTATTAGATTATACGCAAGATACTTTAAAGTTAGTAATGATTGATTATGAAGAAGATATTAATGGGTATAACGGTACTTTAAATAGTAAAAAAACAGAATTAATAAAAAAAAACTACACATATAAACCAATCAATATACAAAATACGATTTTAGATAATGGAAATAATATTGGCTACTTGTCATACAATAATGATTTTTCTAGAAACTATATTAAAGATTTAAATACTACATTTTTAGAGTTTAAAAATCAGAACATTAATGAACTTATTTTAGATTTGAGATACAATATTGGTGGAGGAAGTTTTGCTAAAAATATTTCAGAAATTTCAAGTATGATTACTGGCCAATTTACAAACGAAATTCTCATTAAAGAAAAATGGAATACAAAAGCACAACCTTGGTTTTTGGCAAATCAACCAGATTCTTTAGTAACTAAATTTCCAGAATCTTTAAATACCATAACCAATATTAATAGCTTGAATTTAACTGATGTTCACATTATTTTAAATGGCAATGGTTTTACAGGTTCTTCTGCCGTTGAATTACTGATTAATAGTTTAAAATCACACATTAATGTACATATTATAGGGAATCAAACAGCAGGTAATAATACCGGTTCTATTACTTTATACAACTCGGTAGATTATGATTTTTTTTTAAGAAATAGTTCTCATACAGTTGCTTTACAACCTATTGTGTTAAATTTTCTAAATAAAGACGACCAAACCTACGAAAACGGATTTTCACCAAACATCTCACTTTGTACAAATGAAGATGCCTTAGATTTAGGGGTTTTAGGTGAAACATCAGATCCTATCTTAAATCGAGTCTTAGACTATATTTCGACAGGAAACACGGGTGCAAGCGAAACATGTAATCCTTATAATTTTGAATATTTATTTAATAGCATTAATACTCAAAGAGAAATTGATAATGGTGTATTTATCCATCAAGACTTACCAAATACCATATAAAAATGAAGAAAAATTTTATAATTAGTGTTCTAGCAATTATTTTTTTATTTACTTCTTGTGAAAAAACAAAAACATATAGCATTGATGCAACTGTAAATGATGAAATTAATTATTTTATTTGGAAAGGTTTAAATACCTTTTATTTATGGCAAAAAGAAGTGCCAGATTTAGCGGATGATCGATTTGCTAATTTTACTGATTTATATTTCTATTTTAGTGGATATTCTTCACCTGAAGATGTTTTTGAAAGCTTATTAAATAAACCTGCAGATCGTTTTTCTTGGATCGTTGAGGATTATGTTGCTTTAGAAAATTCTTTTCAAGGAATAAATGTAAGTAACGGAATGGAATTTGGCTTAGTGCAATACACAAATGGATCTGACAATGTTTTTGGTTATGTACGTTATGTAATTGCAAATTCTAATGCCGATACTAAAGGGATTTCTAGAGGCATGATTTTTAATTCTATAAATGGCTCTCAATTAACACTAACCAATTATAAAAATTTATTATTTAGTGATGATATTAGCTATACCATTGGTTTTGCAGATTATAATGACGGAGTTCCAAACGCTAACAATAACGATATTTCTTTACTAAAAGAAGAGTTGCAAGAGAACCCTGTTGCCATTACGAAAGTTTTTACTGAAGGAACAAATAAAATTGGCTACTTATTGTACAATCAATTTGCTAGAAATTATGACGGGCAATTAAATGCTGCGTTCTCTAATCTTAAATCAGAAGGTATTACCGATTTAATTATCGATTTACGATACAATGGCGGTGGTTCTGTAAGTTCAGCAACCTATTTAGGAAGCATGGTTACTGGGCAGTTTAATGGAGATTTATATTCTCAGGAAGTTTGGAATGATAAAATTAAAAATGCTTTACCTGCAGAAAGGTTTTTAAATAATTTTACAGATGAAATTAAAAACACAGATTCTAATAGAAATGTAGTTTTACAAGAGAGGATTAATAGTTTAGGTTTAGATAACGTGTATTTTATAACAACGTATAGTACAGCCTCTGCTTCAGAACTGGTTATTAACTCTTTAAGTTCTCACATCGATGTTAAATTAGTTGGTAAAACAACAAGAGGAAAACAAGTGGGCTCTATTACTTTGTATGATTCTGATAATTTACAAAGAACAGGTGATAATTTAAACACAAATCATACCTACGCAATGCAACCTTTGGTTTTAGAAATTAGTAATAAAGACAATATAAATTATCCAAACGGAATTATTCCTGGAAACACTTTACCTGGAATAGAATTAGGTGAAGATTATAATAACCTTGGCGTTCTTGGTGAACGCACAGATCCTCTATTAGATAGAACTCTTATATATATTACAACAGGCAGTAAAATAAGTAATAAAAAAGTTAATTCTTTTGATTTTAACGAGGTTTTCAATTCAAAATTAGCAACACCCGCAAAAGAATATATGTTTATTGATATGAAAAAAAAATAGCATAATTAAAATATAAATCCAGCATATTAGCTGGATTTATTAATTCTATAAAACTGAGTTTTTATCACCTTCAACTCTTTGCTCAATCTCTTGATCTGTTAAAACATCAGGTCTAAATTCGCTCATTAATACTTCTCTTTTAGATTTCGCATATTTAAAACCAGATTTCCACCATTTGCGCATCAGCTTCTCATCAAAAACTAAAGAGTTTGTAGTTAAAACAGTTGGTGTATAATATAAATTTAATTTTACATGCTTGTTATTTGCTGCTAATTTTCCGATAGTAATATTGTGTCTTTCAACATGGGTTAGCATAAAATCGAACACATCAAACAGTAAAGAAAAAGGGTTTTTAGAAGGCATTCTATTAATCTGACTAACTTCAGTTTCTAGAATAATCACGTCAATTTCTGTGGCGCCTCTTAAAATAGCTTCTCTAATTGGAACTAATGACCCAAAACCACCATCTGCATATTGGCAATGATTTTTTTCTAACAAACTCATAAAAGGCACGTAATTACAAGAACCCCAAATCCAATCACAAAAATCTTCATAAGAACAATCATTACTAGACTTATATTCAATTTGATTGGTCGTTAAATTAGAAACAGTAACCACAACTTCTTTTTCACTTTTTCTAATTTCTTCATACATCTTTTGGGTAACGTTTTTTTTAATTAAAGTTCTTAAGCTTTTACTTTCTCCAAATGTTTTTCTTCCGTTTAAAAAATTCCATAACGTATTTAAATGTCGAATGCTAACTACTTTTACACCTCCAACTATTTTAATTTTAAAAGGATTATTACTGAAAATAGATTCCTGATTTACATGAGTATATAAATGCTTTAACTCATCCAACATCCCTAAAGCCAAATGAGAAATCATTAAACTACCTGTAGATGTGCCTAAAAATAAATCATAATCTCTATTCTCTTTTTTCATTAAATATTGCGCAACACCTCCTGCAAATGCTCCTTTACTTCCACCACCAGAAATTACCAAGGCTTTTTTCATAGTCTATTAAATTTGTTTCCTTTACTTTTATAAAAATATCAAAAATGAAAAGAATATCAATATTTATTTTCACTTTCCTTTTAATAAACTCTTGTTCAAAAGAATATATTTCTAGAGACATTGAAACTATTGAAATTCAAGAATTTAAAATAGATAGTACTAGCATTAGAGCAATTCAAGTAATAGATTCAGAAACGGTACATTATGTCGGCTCAAAAGGTGATTTTGGTTTTACTTCTGATGGAGGAAAATCTTGGTCTACAAAATATATTACCTATCAAGACTCTATTCTTCCACATTTTAGAAGTTTCGCTAAAAACGGTGATGCTTTTTTTGCACTTTCAATAGCAAATCCTGCATTATTGTATAAATTTTCACAAACTAAAACAGCGTTATTATATACAGAAAGTCATAAAAAAGTATTTTATGATGCTTTACAATTTTTTGATGATGGAATCCATGGAATTGCAGTTGGAGATCCAATAGACGATTGTGCATCAATTATTTTAACTTCTGATGGAGGAAGTACTTGGAGCAAAACTCCGTGTACAAATTTACCTAAGTTTACAGATGGTGAAGCCTTTTTTGCAGCAAGCAACACGAATATTAAAACAATAGGCAATACTGTTTGGATTGCTTCTGGTGGTAAAAAAGCCCGTATTTTAAAGTCTAATGATTTTGGAGAAACATGGCAAGTTTTTGAGACACCGATTATACAAGGTGAAGGTTCTCAAGGAATTTATTCTATCGATTTTTATGATAAAAATAACGGAATTGCAATTGGTGGAGATTACTCTAAACCTGCAGCAAACAAAGCTAATAAAGCCATTACAAAAGATGGCGGAAAAACTTGGACTTTA
>JBNMNZ010000113.1:0-5791 GCA_051276605.1 Polaribacter sp.
AAGAAAACTTAATTACGTCCATAGAAATTGCTTGTGCAAGAAAAGAAGACCAACCTATTATTTCTGAAGTATGCTTATATTTTGAATATAAATTATACAGAGCTAACCGAACAACTAAGATTAATGCAGAGCAATTTGAAGCTTTTGCCTCTATGAATTATCCTGCTTTAGCAGAAAGTGGTGTTCACCTTAGTTTTAGTGATCATTACATTTATAAGCCTTTAAAAGAAAAAAAAGAATTAATCATCAGAAAAGAATTAATAACAAATGTTTTAATATTGAAACTTTTTCCTGGAATTACAGAAAAAGTTGTAGATAATATTTTAAATATAGAGGGTTTAAAAGGGGTGGTTTTAGAAACGTACGGATCGGGAAATGCACCAGATGAAAGTTGGTTTTTAGACTTGTTAAAAGTAGCAATATCTAAAGATATTAGGATTATTAATGTTACACAATGTTCAGGGGGAAACGTAATCCAAGGTCATTATGAGACAAGCGTAGCTTTAAAACAAATAGGGATCGTTAGTGGAAAAGATATCACAACGGAATCTGCAATTGCAAAATTAATGTACTTATTAAGTGAAAATCTATCTTTAGAAGAATTTACGTTCTACTTTGAGAAATCATTAAGGGGGGAAATTTCTTAAAATTTCAAAATATTTACCTAAAAGTAAAGATTTGTACAAGAAAACTGCCAAAATATTAGAAATAGAAGAAAATAAATTTTTTTATGCATAACATTTTTTGTTACTTGGCAGTCTCTTAAATAAAACAGATATGATTCTTCTAGAAAAAAAGAAAGCATCTTGTTTTTTTTTTTATTTAAGTTGAAAATTTATATCTTTAACCCGTTAACTATTAAAATTAATTATAACAAAGATGAAAAAAGTACTAAATGTCTTATCTGTAACAGGATTTATGTTTTTTGGAGCTATTCAATCAACTTTCGCTCAGGAAGCAGCAACGGAAGCGCAAACATTTCACCAAATTTTAAAGCAAAACTTTATTGATGGTGGTCCAGGATTTATGGGAATTGTATTAGTAGCCTTGATCTTAGGATTAGCTATTTCTATTGAAAGAATTATTTATTTAAACATGGCAACAACAAATACAAAAAAGTTGTTAGCAAGTGTAGATGATGCACTAAGTTCAGGTGGTGTAGAAGCTGCTAAAGAAGTATGTAGAAATACAAAAGGGCCAGTTGCCTCAATTTTTTATCAAGGTTTAGATAGAGTAGATGAAGGTGTAGAAGAAGCTGAAAAAGCAGTTGTGTCTTATGGTGGAGTTCAAATGGGTCAATTAGAGAAAAATGTTTCTTGGATTTCTTTATTTATCGCATTAGCACCAATGCTTGGTTTTATGGGTACTGTAATCGGTATGATTGGAGCCTTTAACGACATTGCTGTAGCAAATGATATTTCTCCAGCAGTAGTGGCGGGTGGTATTAAAATAGCTTTATTAACGACTGTATTTGGTCTTATTGTAGCTATTATTCTTCAAATTTTTTATAATTATATCGTTGCAAAAATCGATAGTATTGTAAACAGTATGGAAGACGCGTCTATCTCTTTGATAGATTTATTAGTAAAGTATAAAAAATAATACTCAATATGAAAAGTAATAAAATTTTAAATATTTTAATTGCTGCAATAGCTATTATTGGTGGTATTCTTTTCATAAGAATTTTTATGGAAGATGCGCAAGCAATAGTAGATAATGTAGACAATTTACAAAACACTGTAGTAAGTCCATTAATTTCTTATTCTTATTATTTGTTTTTAGCAACTGTAGTGATTACAATTGGACTTTCTTTATGGAGTTTAATTAGAAATCCAGAAAATTTAAAGAAGACTTTAGGAGGATTAGCAGTACTAGCTGTTTTATTAGCTGTTGCTTATTTTCTTTCTGATAGTGATGCAGTATACAATACTGCTGGAATTATAGAGCCAGGAGGAGAAGAAGGTTCTTCTATCAACCATTGGGTTGGTACAGGAATATGGTATAGTATTATTTTAGGAGCTATAGCTAGTTTGTTTTTTGTATGGGATTTATTAAAAGGATTAGTTAAATCATAAACTATGGCAAGAAGAGAAAACCCAGAAATTAATGCAGGATCTATGGCCGATATTGCCTTCTTGTTATTGATTTTCTTCTTAGTAACAACAACTATGAATGTAGATTCAGGTGTGTCTAAGAAGTTGTCAGAAAAGCCGCCACCAGATTATGTTCCGCCAGTAATTAAAGAAAAGAATATTTTTGAGGTTAATATTAATAGAAATAATGAGCTTCTTGTCGAAGAAGAGTTTATGGACATTAAAGACCTTAGAGAAGCTGCTGTGAAATTTATAGATAACGGTGGGGGTTTAGGGAAACCTAATGAAGATGGTACTCCTGGATTACCTTGTGATTACTGTGAAGGTGAGAGAAGTGAGTCTTCTTCAGATCATCCAAACAAAGCAATTATATCTGTTCAAAGTGACAGAGGTACAGAATATGGTACTTACATTAAAGTGCAGAATGAGCTTCTTAGAGCTTATACAGTTTTAAGAAATAGATTGTGTAAAAAGCGTTATGATATGTCTTTTGATGAGCTAGAAGAAACTTACAAGGATAATAAAAGTAATGAGGATTTAAAGAAAAAAGTTGAAGATATCAAAACAGCATATCCTCAAATTATTTCTGATGCTGAACCAACATCATAATTAATTTAAAATTTAATACATGTCTAAATTTAGAAAGAAGAAAAAGGGAATGCCAGCTGTAAATACAGCAGCCTTGCCAGATATCGTTTTTATGTTATTATTCTTCTTCATGGTAACAACAACTATGAGAGAGACAGACTTAAGAATTGAAACACCGAGACTGCCTAGTGCATCTGAAGTTAAAAAATTAGAGCATAAGAGTTTAGTTTGTACCATTTATGTTGGAAAATCAAAAGATCCTAGTAAACATGGTATTGGTTATAATAAAATTCAGTTAAATGATAAAATTGCGTCTGCTGATCAAGTTCCTGCATTTATTATTAATGCAAGATCTAAAGTGTCGGAAGCTGAGGTTCCTTTTATGACAACTTCTATTAAAGCTGATAAAGAATCTAATGTGGGTACTATTACTGATATTAGATTAAAATTAAGAGATGCTAATGCTCTTAAAATTAGTTATTCTGCGTCTAAAGGTGCAGGTAATTAATTAGATAATTTTAATAATAAAAAAAGGGTAATTCATTTTGAATTACCCTTTTTTTATTATCAAAAATTTAATTTATACTTCTGAAATATTGTATATTTATATTCAATTATTTGAATATGGTTAGAATTATTTGTTTCTTTTTTATCTCATTTTTTGTGTCACCTATATTTTCACAAAAGGATTCGTTGCAATTGGGTGATAGATATGCCGAGGATCAAATCTATGTTTCTGTTTCTTATGCGCAGTTTGGTGAACAACCCACAAGTATAAGTAGAAGTGCCTTTTCTTATGGAGTATCAACAGGTTTTTTAAAAGATTTTATTCTAAATAAAAAAGGAAATACTTCTATTGCTTTAGGAGTTGGATATGGTTTTGATTTTTTTAACCATAAATTAAAAGTTTCAGAGATTAATAATTCAACCATATTTAATTCTTTGGAAAACACAACTTCTAACGTCTTTAAAGCCCATAATTTAGAGTTTCCTTTAGAAATTAGATGGAGAACTTCTACTGCTACAAAATATGATTTCTGGCGTATTTATGCAGGCATTAAGTTTTTGTATAACATTTCTAATGTTTTTCAGTTTACAGAAGATGCTACAGATTTTAAGTACAAAAACGTTTCAGCTTATCGTAAACTACAATATGGGCTAACTTTTTCTGCAGGTTATACTGAATTCAATGCCTATTTATTTTATGGCTTGACTCCCATTTTTAATAATGCTTCAATTAATGGAGAAAACATTAGTTCTAATATTTTAAAATTTGGATTGATTTTCTATATTTTATAAAAGATACTGCAAACAAAAAGGTGTTACTGTTCCGATAAAAAAACCAACATAGATCTCTTTTGGAGTATGCGCTTTTAAGTGCAATCTAGCACTTGCTAATAGACCTGCAAGTAAAATGATTATGATAATTACAATTGCAAATGATTGTGTATAAACGATACTTAAAACCATAAAAAAACCAATAGAAATACCAAGTGAAAGTAAATGTATACTTGCTTTTATTTTGAAATAAAACAGAATATAGCTTAAAAACAAGCTTAATGAAGTTGCATAAAAAAGCAACCCTAAATCTCTTAAGTTAGCAATGCTGCTTAATGAGTTCCCGAACAAATAAAAAACAATTGTCATTAAAGCAATTGGCATTTTGCGTTCTCTAATACTCTTTGGTTGATAGCTTTTAATAATTCTTGTCTTTTTTAAAAAAATTAAAATTAACAAAGGAATTATATAACTAACGCCAAAAACTAAACTTAGAATTGTTAACTTTTGGTTTTGTAAAAGGCTGTTGGGTATTAATAAAAAATATAACATTACTCCAATAGTTGGTATTACAATTGGATGTAAAATAGTTGATATGAGTTTATAAAAACGCATTAAATTTCTTTACGTAAACGAGCAACAGGTAAATCTAATTGCTCACGATATTTTGCAATAGTTCTTCTTGCAATTGGGTATCCTTTCTCTTTTAAAATGGTAGCTAATTTTTCATCTGTTAAAGGTTTTCTTTTATCCTCCTCATGAATAACTGTTTCTAAAATTTTCTTTATTTCTTTTGTAGAAACATCTTCCCCTTGATCGTTTTTCATGGATTCAGAAAAGAATTCTTTTATCAATTTTGTGCCATAAGGTGTAGAGACATATTTGCTGTTAGCAACTCTAGATACCGTAGAGATATCCATATGTATTTGATCTGCAATATCTTTTAAAATCATAGGTTTTAACCTACGCTCATCACCGGTTAAAAAATAATCATACTGATAGTGCATAATAGTATTCATTGTAACCAAGAGAGTCTGTTGACGTTGTCTAATAGCGTCTATAAACCATTTTGCGGAATCCAATTTTTGTTTGATAAAAAATACCGCATCTTTTTGTGATTTACTTTTAACAGTAGATTCCTGATATCCTTTTAACATGTTATTATATTCTCTAGAAATATGCAATTCTGGAGCATTTCTTGAATTTAATGTTAAATCTAATTCACCGTCCAAAATTTTAATAGAAAAATCTGGAACAATTTGTTCTGCTATTTTATTATTACCGGCATATGAACTTCCAGGTTTTGGATTCAATTTTGAAATTTCAGTATTTACTTCTTTCAGTTCTACTTCTGAAATATTGAATTTTTCTTGAAGTTTCTGGTAATGTTTTTTTACAAAATGGTCAAAAGAATTTTCTAAAATTTCAATTGATAAAACTCGAATCTTGTTTTTTTCTTTTGTTTTTAATTGAATGATTAAACTCTCTTTTAAGTTTCTTGCACCTACACCAACAGGGTCTAAATTATGAACTACTTTTGTTAAGATTGCAATTACTTTTTCTTCAGTTGTAAATACATTTTCTGTAAAAGCTAAATCATCAACTAGGTCAATAATTTCTCTTCTAATGTAACCGCTATCATCAATACTACCTACTAGAAACTCTGCAATTGCCTGTTCATCTTCGTCTAACCTAAAGGTGTTTAATTGATTTTTTAAAGATTGATGAAAAGTTGTTCCTGCAGCATAAGGAACATTTTTTTCATCATCATCGGCTGAATAATTATTAGCCTGAGTTTTATAACTTGGTATTTCATCATCGCTTAAATACTC
>JBNMNZ010000114.1:0-5789 GCA_051276605.1 Polaribacter sp.
AATGTGTTTCGATCATTAATCCATCAAAATTTAAATCTAACGCTGTTTGAGAAACATCAAAAATCATTTCTCTGTTTCCTGTAATATGCGAAGGGTCACAAATTAATGGTAAATCTGGAAATTTATTTTGGAACTCAATCGCTATTTGCCATTCTGGAATATTTCTATACTTTGATTTCTCATACGTAGAAAACCCTCTATGAATTGCTCCTAAATTTTTGATTCCTGCTGTATACAGTCTTTCAATACCACCCAACCATAAAGCTAAATCTGGATTTACTGGATTCTTTACCAACACAATTTTGTCTGTTCCTGCCAAAGCATCCGCAATTTCTTGCATAATAAAAGGTGAAACTGTAGAACGAGCACCAATCCACAATAAATCTACATCATTTTCGATTGCTAACTTTACATGTGCTGCATTGGCAACTTCTGTACAGGTTTTCATACCTGTTTCTTCTTTTACTTTCTTTAACCATCTTAAGCCAATTTCACCAACACCCTCAAACATTCCTGGTCGTGTTCTTGGTTTCCAAATTCCTGCTCTAAAATAATTTACATCAGAATCTTTTAATTCGTGTGCAATTTTTAAAACCTGCTCTTCGGTTTCTGCACTACAAGGCCCTGCTATTACTAGAGGATGCTCTAATTTCATGTCATCCAACCATGTTCTTAATTCTTTTGTATTCTTCATCTTTCTACTTGTTTTGGCTTTTAATCTATGCCGTTTAAAATTTGTGTTATATAATTTGTGTTCTCCATTTCGTTAAAAATTTCAGAGAAATTATCTTGTTCCATCAACTCTTTAAAATGTTGTAAATTATTGATGTATTCTTCTAATGTTTCAATTACGTTTTCTTTATTTTGTTTAAAAATTGGTGTCCACATTGCTGGCGAACTTTTTGCTAAACGCACAGTTGATGCAAATCCAGAACCAGCCATATCAAAAATATCGCGCTCATTTTTTTCTTTGTTGATCACCGTTTTACCTAACATAAATGCACTTATGTGGGATAAGTGCGAAACATACGCAATATGTTTATCATGCGAAATAGGATCCATATACCGAATACGCATTCCAATGTCTGTAAATAACTTTAAAGCTTTCTCCTGAAGCTTAAAAGTTGTTTTTTCAACTTCACAGATAATGTTCGTTTTTCCAACGTATAGGCCAGAAATCGCAGCTGTTGGTCCAGATTTCTCTGTTCCTGCAATTGGGTGACATGCTAAAAAATTTCTTCTTTTTGGATGATGTTCAACGGCTTTACAAATTGCTTCTTTTGTTGAACCTGCATCTACCACCAAACCTGTTTCCGAGATTTTATCTAAAATAGTTGGCAATAGTTTTACTGTTGCATCAACAGGAATTGAAACAATTACTAAGTCTGCATTTTCGATATCATCTAAAGTTGCTTTTTTATCAATTAGATTCAATTCTAAAGCCTTGTTTAAGGTTTCGTCTTTTCTACTAATTCCATGAATAACAACATTTGGATTGTTTTTTTTAATGTCAATAGCAAAACTACCGCCAATTAAACCAACACCAATCATGTATATATTTTTCATTTTATAATGCTTTATGCTTATAGCCTACTAATTGCTTCTTTTATTATATCTGAAGTCACACACAACGAAAAGCGAATGTATCCTTCTCCTTGACTCCCAAAAATAGTTCCTGGTGTTATAAAGATGTCTTTATCGTATAAAATTGAATCTGTAACTTCTTCTGATTTTTTTCCTTCAGAAATTTTTGCCCACACAAATAATCCTGTGGAATTCTTACTATACGTCGCTTCTAATTTATCTGCTAATTGCCAAATTAAATTTCTACGTTCTTCATATACTTTATTTTGGGATACAAACCAATCGTCCGATAATTGTAACGCTTCTATGGCTCCTTTTTGAATTCCGTAAAACATACCAGAATCCATATTACTTTTTACTTTTAAAATCTCGTTAATGAAATTCGCATTTCCTAAAACCATACCAACTCTCCAGCCAGCCATATTAAAAGTTTTACTTAACGAGTTTAATTCTAAAGCAATGTCTTTTGCGCCTTCCACTTGTAAAATACTAATCGGTTTATCATTTAAAATAAAACTATATGGATTGTCATTTATAATTAAAATATGATGCTTTTTCCCAAATGCAACTAACTTTTCGAACGTTTCTAAAGTTGCATTTGTTCCGGTTGGCATATGAGGATAATTCACCCACATAATTTTTACATCTGTTAAATCTTGACTTTCTAATTCCTTAAAATCTGGCTGCCAATTATTGTTTTCGTCAAGGTTATAAAAAAGTGGTTCTGCACCTACTAATTTCGTTACGGAAGTATATGTTGGATATCCCGGATTCGGAATTAACACCTTATCACCTTCATTTAAAAAAGCCATAGAAATATGCATGATTCCTTCTTTACTTCCCATTAAAGGCAACACTTCATTTTCTGGATTAGAAGCTACAGAAAACTTATCTTTATAAAAATTAGAAATTGCATTTCTTAATTCAGGCAAACCTTGATAGGATTGATATTTATGTGCGCTCACATCGTTCAAACTTCCTTGAATTGCTTCTAAAACCTGTGCAGGAGGTTGTAAATCTGGAGATCCAATTCCCATATTGATAATTGGTTTACCTGCTGCAATTAAACTTCTAACTTCTCTTAATTTTTTAGAAAAATAATATTCCTGAACCGTTTCTAACCTTTTGGCTGCTTTAATCATTTTCTACCATTTTTATAGGTTCCTAAAATCTTGAACTCCTCTGCCATTATTTCAATAATTTTTATTGCTTTCTCATAGTCTTTATAAACATCAAAGGTGATATCAACAAAGAAGGAATATTTCCAGGGCATTTCTATAACTGGTAGAGATTGTATTTTGGTTAAGTTCATTTTACAATCACTCAATACATTTAAAATTGCCGCTAAACTTCCTCTTTTATGATTTAATTCAAATTTTAAAGAAGCTTTGTTCACTTGATCAATCTTATTATTTGGTTCGTGCGTTTGAACAATAACAAACCGTGTTGAATTGTCTTTAATCGTTTGAATTTCATCTTCAATGACTTCCAAATTAAAAATTTCTGCTGCAATTTTTGGAGCAATTGCAGCAATACCAATCAAATTTTCTTTCGAAATTCTTTTAGCTACTTCAGCAGTATCTTCATCTTCAACTAATTTTATATGAGGATGTTTTTTAAAAAACACCTTACATTGTAACAATGCCATTGGATGAGACCAAACTTCTTTGAGATCTTCGATTTTCTGACCTTTTAAAGCCATTAAATGATGATGAATATTTAAATACTCTTCACCAATAATATGTAAATTATTATTATCAATTAATGCATAATTGGGTATAATAGAACCAGCAATTGTATTCTCTATAGCCATTACGCCATACGTTGCAGATTTGTCTAATAAGCTATCTACCAAAACATCAAAAGACATGCATTCTTTTAATTCTATTGATGTTCCGTAAAAGTCGCGAGCAACTTTATGGTGATTTGAGCCTTCTGCTCCTTGTATGGCAATTACTTTATTCATTTAATTAAAATCAAAAAAAAAGTCTCGAATTAAATTCGAGACTTTATATTATATGAATGTTTTTTAACAACATGATACAAAGTCTCTGCTTTTATTGTAAAAATAAAAGTAAAAATAGAAACGAGTAAAATGGTTATTTAACATTTGTATCCTCTTTGTTTGAACAACAAATCTAAAGATTATATTGATATATACAAATATTATTAAAAAAGTTTATAAATTTTTACGGAATTTTCAAAATCAACTAATTATATTATTTAAAATTCAACTTATATTAGATTCCATTTAAGTATGTGTAATAATTTTTTAAAATAAACATAAACGTAAGGATTTAAATAAAAATAATCTCAGTACTTTTTTTACAATTAATACTGAAATTTAGACAACTAGCCTCTTTATAATAAGATCAGAAACTTTATAAAACGTTACTTTTGTAATTAAAAAGATTCAATAGCCGAAGAGATGTAACATCAGGATAAAAAACCATTACTATTTTTTTCTCTCTTTGTTTTAATAGTTTCCTTAAGTGTTACTAGTTGTGAAAAAAGAAAAAAGCGAATCTCCAACATCCAACGAAGCATCAGAAATAAAAACCCCTTAAGGCATAATTTGGGTTGAAGGAAAAACCTTTTTACAAGGTGCAAAAGAAGCTGATAAGTATGCAATGCCTAGAGAAAAACCGCTGCATAAGGCTACTGTAGAATGTTTTTACATTGATATTACTGAAGTCACAAACAAACAATTTAAAAAGTTTATTGATGTAACAAAATACATTACAGTTGCAGAAAGAAGGATCGATTGGGAAGAAATGAAAACACAACTTCCTGCGAATACACCAAAACCGCATGATTCGATTTTACAACCTGGAAGTTTAATTTTTAATAGAGAATAGAATCAATATTTATAAATACTCCTATAATCCGAAGACTTTAGCACTTAACCTCTTATATTTTGATAATTGAAAAATAACTCTGATAAGGTTCTTTAAATATGCCTTTTCCCATATTTGTTTTTTTTTACAAAAGAAAGCACCAAGAACATTGATGTTCTTGGTGCTTTCAACTAAAAACATAATTGCTAAAAGATTGATTCTATTAAGAATATTAAACTAATCGTAAAAATTATTAATTTAAATGAAATAAATAAAAAATCGATTTTTTCATCTTTAAAAACCTTGAAATTTTCTTTTATTTTTTTCATAGGGGATGAATTAAAAAATTAATTATTATTTTGTTTAAATGTTTAATAAATACTACATAGCTAATTTATTTAAAAAGATAGAGTCATTCAATAGGTGATTTCCTTAATTTATAACACAAGATAAGATTCTAATTCGTTTAATTTAGTTTAAACAAACCTCAACAAAAAACATATGAATAGCATAAAGATTAAACTTTTCATTTTTAATAATATGATTATCTAAATAAACACCTTGCTGATTAACGGTTTCCATTTGATTATTTATGTCTAAAAGATTAAACTCATATAATGTCATTAATGTTTTTTACAATCGTTATCTGAAATATTTAAATGTCAATTACCTTAATGAGTTGGTATATAAAGACAATCTAAAGTTAATCTTCCTTTACCTGTTAGTTCAGTTATTATTCCTAATACTTTTCTTTAAGCTCTTTTTTAATAATTTCTATTAACTTATTGGTGTCTTCTTTTAGTGAGATGCATTTAGTTAAATCGATTCTTTGATTAATCCAAATCTTTTGAATACCCAGTTCTAAATCAATGTAATTTTTAGAATTCTTGTCGAAAACCCAAGGAAAATTATGCAAACTAAATGTTTCTGGACTAAATTTATGGTCATTAATTAGCTTAATCATTGCTCGTTGATATAAATCAAGCCCTTTAACCCCCATATTCTTCCACATTTCGTTATAATATATTTCACGCTCGTAACGTTTGTAATAATCTTTTACTGCTTTGATTAAGCTGTCAGAACCAAATGAATATAATTTTCCAGTATTTAGAAGCTCCTCATAAGTGGCATCATTGAGATTTAATTGTGAGGAACCTAAATACATATCATTATTTAATAAGAACTCATAATCTGATTTTTCTAAACCTTTCGAAAAACGAGGTATAATGTACAAACAATTTTTAACTACACTATCTAAACCTATCTGTCTATTACTTGGAAAAACTAAAAAGTCTAATCTATTAATATTTGAATTCAATTCCTCAAGCAGATTTGTGAGATATACCTGATTACTTTTTCCTAGGTTTC
>JBNMNZ010000115.1:0-5786 GCA_051276605.1 Polaribacter sp.
GAATAAATTCTTGTAATTCCATACGCCATTAATTCTTTGATTTCTTCCGGAAGAATGACACCACCACCACCACCAAAAATCTTGATGTGGGTTGCACCTTTTTCTTTCAATAAATCATACATATATTTAAAGTACTCATTATGACCACCTTGGTAAGAAGTAATTGCAATAGCATTTACATCTTCTTGAATGGCACAATTTACCACTTCTTCAACGCTTCGGTCATGACCTAAATGAATGACTTCAACTCCTGTAGATTGTATAATTCTACGCATAATATTGATGGCGGCATCATGACCATCAAAAAGAGCAGCAGCAGTTACAATACGTACTTTATATTTAGGTTTGTAAGTTTTAATTTGTTCCATTCGTAATAAATGTTTGATTTTAGGCTTGCAATTTACGAAAATCTTAAAAAAAAACGCAAATCTTTAACGGTTTATAAATATACTTATAACAAAAGAAATATATTTGTAAAACGAATACTTTCTAAATTTTTAATATGACTTTTAAAGAACAAATTCAACAAGGAATTCCGGCTGTTTTACCCAACAAAATTCGGTACGATTTAGAAATGAATCATGCGCCAAAAAGAAAAGATATATTATCTGCGGATGAAAAAAAGTTGGCGTTAAGAAATGCATTGCGTTATTTTGATAAAAAACATCATGCTGAGTTATTATTAGAATTTGTTGATGAGTTAGAGGAATATGGGCGAATTTATATGTACAGATTCAGACCAACCTACAGAATGTATGCAAGAGATATTGCAGAATACCCAGGAAAATCAGAACAAGCAAAGGCAATTATGCTAATGATTCAAAATAATTTGGATTATGCAGTAGCGCAACATCCGCATGAATTAATTACGTATGGAGGAAATGGTGCTGTTTTTCAAAATTGGGCACAGTATATTTTAACGATGAAATATTTATCAGAAATGACTAATAAACAAACGTTAACAATGTATTCAGGACATCCAATGGGGCTTTTTCCGTCCAATAAAAATGCACCAAGAGTTGTTGTTACAAACGGAATGGTAATTCCTAATTACTCAAAGCCAGATGATTGGGAGAAAATGAATGCTTTAGGAGTTTCTCAATACGGACAAATGACTGCTGGAAGTTACATGTATATTGGACCACAAGGAATTGTTCATGGAACTACAATTACAGTTTTAAACGGATTCAGAAAAATAAAGAAATCTCCAAAAGGGAATTTATTTGTAACCTCTGGTTTAGGAGGAATGTCTGGAGCACAGCCAAAAGCAGGTAATATTGCAGGTTGCATTACCGTATGTTCTGAGGTAAATCCTAAAATTACACAACTCCGATTAGATCAAGGTTGGATTGATGAAAAAATCACTGATTTAGATAAATTAGCTGCTAGAGTTAAATTAGCAAAAGAGCATAAAGAAACTGTTTCTATTGCCTACTTAGGTAACACCGTTGATGTATGGGAGAAGTTTGATGTAGAAAACATTTTTATTGATTTAGGTAGTGATCAAACCTCGTTACATAATCCTTGGGCTGGAGGTTATTATCCAGCTGATATTTCTTTTGAAGAAGCGAATACAATGATGGCTGAAAACCCAGAGTTATTCAGAGAGAAAGTTCAAGAAACGCTAAGAAGACATGCAAATGCAATTAATAAACATACTGCAAAAGGAACGTATTTCTTTGATTATGGAAATGCATTTTTATTAGAATCAAGTAGAGCGGGAGCAGATGTAATGTCTGAAAATAAGATCGATTTTAAATACAATAGTTATGTGCAAGATATTATGGGGCCAATGTGTTTTGATTATGGTTTTGGTCCTTTTAGATGGGTTTGTGCTTCAGGAAATCCTGAAGATTTAGCAAAAACTGATAAAATTGCTTGTGAAGTTTTAGAGAAAATTAAAGAGCACTCACCTAAAGAAATTCAGCAACAAATGACTGATAATATTCAATGGATAAAAGGCGCTCAAGAAAATAAATTGGTTGTAGGTTCTCAGGCTAGAATTTTATACGCAGATGCAGAAGGAAGAATTAAAATTGCAAAAGCATTTAACAAATCTATTAAGAAAGGAGAAATTGGAGCTGTTGTTTTAGGTAGAGATCATCACGATGTTTCCGGTACAGATTCACCCTACAGAGAAACATCTAATATCTATGATGGATCAAAATTCACTGCAGATATGGCTATACAGAATGTTATTGGAGATAGTTTTAGAGGCGCAACATGGGTTTCTATTCACAATGGTGGTGGAGTTGGTTGGGGAGAAGTTATTAATGGAGGGTTTGGCATGCTTCTTGATGGAAGTAAGTCAGCATCAAAGCGTTTAGAGTCAATGCTTTTTTGGGATGTAAATAACGGTATTTCTAGAAGAAGTTGGGCAAGAAATAAAGAAGCAGTTTTCGCTATTAAAAGAGCAATGAAAGCTAAAAAAGATTTGCAAGTTACACTTCCTAATATCGTTGATGATGCTTTGATAGATTCAATAACTTAAAATTATTTATGATGAAAAAATATCTTCTTTTATTATTTACTACGGTTTTATTGTTTTCTTGTAACACCGTGAAAGTTGTTACAGATTATGATGCTAAAGTGGACTTTAACCAATATAAAACCTTTGCATTTTATAAGACAGGAATTGATAAAGCCGAAATTTCTGACTTAGATAAAAAACGAGTATTAAGAGCAATAGAATCAGAATTGCTAGCACAAGGGTTTATAAAATCCGAAAACCCTGATATGTTAGTGAGTTTTTTCACAAAATCTAGACGAAAGGTTAATATTAATCAAAATAATAACTTTGGTTATGGTTTAGGTTGGGGGTGGAATCCTTGGATGAGAAATGGAATGAATAATAATATCCAAGTAAATCAATATACTGAAGGAACATTATTTGTAGATTTTATAGATACCTCAGAAAAAGAATTAGTTTGGCAAGGAATAGGAACAGGAGCATTAGTGGTTCAGAATAGAGAAAAAAAAGAAGTTAGAATTAAAAAATTCGTAAAAGAAATTATTTCTAGATTTCCACCTGGGAAAAAGGAATAATTCTTAAAAAAATAGGTATTAAAAAAAAAACTCCCAACTTTAACAGTTCGGAGTTTTTTATGTGGATATGTTTTGAAATCTAGCTAATATTTGCAGATTTTACAGTTTTAATAATTCTACCTGCGATCTTATAAGGATCACCATTAGAAGCCGGTCTTCTGTCTTCTAGCCAGCCTTTCCAGCCTTTTTCTACAGTTATAATTGGTATTCTAATTGAAGCTCCTCTGTCTGAAACTCCATAAGAGAAGTCGTGAATAGAAGCAGTTTCATGATCACCGGTTAAACGTTGGTCATTAAACTCACCGTAAACAGCCATGTGTTCTTTAGTAAGTGGTCTAAATGCTTCACATATTTTCTCATAGGTTTCTTGAGAACCGCAAGTTCTTAAAACTGTATTAGAGAAGTTTGCGTGCATACCAGAGCCATTCCAGTCTAAGTCTTTACCTAGTGGTTTTGGGTGGTAATCAATATAATAACCATGTTGTTCAGTTAATCTATCTAAGAGGTAGCGAGAAATCCAAATTTCATCACCCGCTTGTTTTGCTCCTTTTGCAAATAATTGATATTCCCATTGACCAGAAGCAACTTCTTGGTTAATTCCTTCAAAGTTTAAACCAGCATCAATACATAAATCAGCATGTTCTTCAACTAAAAGTCTACCATGTGTATTTTTACCTCCAACTGAGCAGTAATACATTCCTTGTGGTGCTGGGTAACCACCTATAGGAAAACCTAAAGGTAATTGTGTTTTATTGTCCATAATAAAATATTCTTGTTCGAAACCGAACCAGAAATCGTTATCATCATCATCTATTGTAGCTCTTCCGTTAGAAACATGTGCTGTACCGTCTGCATTTAAAACCTCTGTCATAACTAAGTAGCCATTTCTTCTTGTAGGATCTGGGTAAACTGCAACCGGTTTTAATAAGCAGTCAGAGGAACCTCCTGATGCTTGTTTGGTAGATGAACCGTCAAAAGACCAGTTTTCTAATTCTGCTACAGTGCCTTGAAAGTTTTCATGCTCTTCGACTTTGGTTTTACTTCTCATGTTTTGAGTTGGATAATATCCGTCTAACCAAATGTATTCTAACTTAATTTTTGCCATAATAATTGTTTGTGTGATGTTAATAGTGCAAAAATGAAATAATTTACCTAAATATCAAAAAATATAGGGGTAATTTTTTTAAAAAACATAATAAATAACTTTATCCCTAATTTTTATGGGGTATATTTGTTTTTAAAATAAATTTTACCATCAAAAATTAATATTATGGCAACAGTTAGGTTTAATGCATTACAAGAAACATTAAATAGAAGTGCAATAAAGGTCGAAGAAAATGAGAAGAGATCTGTTTTGTTTGGTAAGAATGTTTTTAATAAACATGCAATGCAGCAGTATTTGACGAGGTCTGCTTATGAAAGCGTAATGAATGCAATTGAAAAAGGTACAAAAATAGATCGTAAAATAGCAGATCAAGTTGCTGTGAGTATGAAAGACTGGGCGATTTCTAAAGGTGCTACACATTATACACATTGGTTTCAGCCTTTAACAGGAGCAACAGCAGAAAAGCACGATGCTTTTTTTGAATCTATTAATGGTAGTTTAGCGATGGAGAAATTCGATGGAGAGCAATTGGTTCAACAAGAACCAGATGCTTCTAGTTTTCCAAATGGCGGAATCAGAAATACATTTGAAGCGAGAGGTTATACAGCTTGGGATCCAACATCGCCAGCATTTGTGTATGAAACTACATTATGTATTCCTACCATTTTTGTGGCTTATACGGGAGAAGCTTTAGATAATAAAACACCCTTGCTAAGAGCTTTACAAGCATTAGATACACATGCAACTGCTGTCTGTAAGTATTTTGACAAAAATGCAAGTAAGGTAAGTGCTACTTTAGGTTGGGAGCAAGAGTTTTTTTTAATTGATGATGCTTTGGCTCTTTCTAGACCAGACTTGCAATTAACGGGTAGAACACTATTAGGACATACTCCTGCGAAAGGACAACAATTAGACGATCATTATTTTGGAAGTATTCCTGCAAGAGCGATGAGTTTTATGCAAGATTTAGAGCAAGAATGCATGTTGTTGGGTATTCCTTTAAAAACAAGGCATAATGAAGTGGCTCCAAATCAGTTTGAATTAGCACCAATCTTTGAGGAAGCTAATTTAGCTGTAGACCACAATTCTTTATTGATGGATGTGATGCAGAAGGTTTCTAGGCGTCATCGATTTAAAGTATTGTTTCATGAAAAACCATTTGCTGGAATTAATGGTTCGGGTAAACATAACAATTGGTCTTTGTTAACTTATGGCGGGGTAAATTTGTTGAGTCCTGGGAAAACACCAATGAAAAATTTACAATTCTTAACCTTTTTTGTGAGCACCATAAAAGCGGTTTATGAAAATGAAGAGTTGTTAAGAGCATCAATTGTATCTGCGAGTAATGATTATCGATTAGGTGCAAATGAAGCGCCGCCAGCAATTATTTCTGTGTTCATTGGGAGTCAATTGTCTAAAGTTTTAGATGAATTAGAGAATGTTACCAAAGGTAAATTATCACCAGAAGAAAAAACAGATTTAAAATTGAATATTATTGGTAAAATTCCGGAGATTTTATTAGATAATACAGATAGAAATAGAACCTCTCCATTTGCCTTTACAGGCAATAAATTCGAATTTAGAGCTGTTGGTTCTTCTGCTAACTGTGCTTTGCCAATGACTGTTTTAAATACGA
>JBNMNZ010000116.1:0-5720 GCA_051276605.1 Polaribacter sp.
CCAAAAACAGGGATTTTAACTAACTCTTTTTTTCCAACAAAAACTATTGGATTTTTACTTAAAACTATCAAAACAAATGGATCCATTAAGGAAGCGTGATTCGCACAAAACATATAGCTTTTGTTTCTATCTAAAACTTGATCATTTTGTATTTTTAAATGAAATCCCATTCCATAAACTAGAACTCTTGCCCAGACTCTAATCAGTTTCCAAAAAGCAGGATAATAAGCTTCTTTAGCAGTTAATATAAGCAAAATAGGAGATATTAAAAGGATAGATCCTATGATTAGGACATAAAACCATATTCGCCAAATAAAAAGAAAAGGAATTTTTAGAAATTTCATAAGCACCAAAAATACTAATATTCTTTTGTTTGATTGGTTTTCTTAAACAAAACCTTATTTTTGTCCTCTTAGAGGAATTTTTCACCTCATTCAAACATAATTTATTTAAGAAGATGAGATTAATGATTTTCTTAAACGTAAGTTGTGAGATTATTATTTCATTTTAAAATGATTTAAAAAAATATTATTTTATGTCTAGAATTTTAACTGGAGTACAAAGTACAGGAACACCACATTTGGGGAATTTATTAGGTGCAATTTTACCTGCTATAAAAATGGCTAACAACCCCGAAAATGAAGCTTTTTTATTTATTGCAGATATGCATTCTTTAACACAGATTAAAAACGGAAAAAAATTGCGAGAAAACACCTATAGCACTGCCGCAACTTGGTTAGCTTGTGGTTTGGATGTTCGCAAAACAGTTTTCTATAGACAGAGTGATATTCCTCAAGTTACCGAATTATCTTGGTATTTAAGTTGCTTTTTTCCGTATCAAAGATTAACATTAGCACATAGTTTTAAAGATAAAGCGGATAGATTAGGAGATGTAAACTCAGGATTGTTTTCTTATCCGATGTTAATGGCTGCTGATATTCTATTATATGATGCAGAAATTGTTCCCGTTGGAAAAGATCAATTACAACATTTAGAGATGACACGTGATGTAGCCAATAGATTTAACAATGCAGTTGGAGAAACATTGGTTGCTCCTCAAGCTAAAATACAAGAAAATGGCAAATTAGTTCCTGGAACTGATGGTGAAAAAATGAGTAAATCTAGAAATAATATTATCAATATTTTCTTGCCAGACAAAAAACTGAGAAAACAAATAATGTCTATTAAAACGGATAGCAAAGGTTTAGAAGAACCTAAAGACCCAGAAAATGATAATGTTTTTGGCTTGTACAAATTATTAGCTTCAAATACTGAAATTGCAGAAATGAGAGCAAATTATAAAGGCGGAAACTATGGTTATGGACATGCCAAACAAGCCTTATATGAAATAATTATTGAAAAATTTGATACTATTAGAGAACGTTATAATCATTTTATGGAAAATAAGCATGAAATTGACGAAGCACTAGAAATTGGAGCAGAAAAAGCAACTATTGTTGCTACAAGAGTTTTGCAAAGAGTTAGAGCCAAAATAGGATACTAAAAAAATCATTGATTACATTCCGAACTGGCAAATCAAGCCTCCCATAATAGTTAATGT
Organism: Polaribacter sp.; assembly: GCA_051276605.1. Classification (GTDB taxonomy): domain Bacteria; phylum Bacteroidota; class Bacteroidia; order Flavobacteriales; family Flavobacteriaceae; genus Polaribacter. The sequence continues at coordinate 1,562 of JBNMNZ010000116.1, forward strand.
TATTATCCAATACCCTGCATTGATAGCAACATATTTTATTGATTTTCTTTCAAACATTGCAATAATTGCTATAACGGGTAATGCCAATAATAAACCTGATAAAGCACCATGTAAAGCACCATGTTTAAAAGTTCTAAAACGATCTCCATAATTTGCTAAAAAATCCTGAAAATAGGTAAATGCTTCTCCTGTTTGTTCTGCAAAACCAGGTTCGGCCGCCAAAGACGAATACACTCCCATTTGATGAATGGTTGCAGGGAATAGAAATACTGCAAGAAACAAGCTAAAAACATAACTTAAAAGAAAAGTTATAGCCCTGTTTTGGCCTTTTAAAGATTCTTTTGTAAACCCCATTTCTTTCATCCAAGCATTTCCAAATAAAGGGCCATACCAGACAAAACCAATTATTGCGGGTATGATAGCAACTACAAAAAAAATAAAAAAATTCATTTCCATGATAAAAATTATTTTTGGTTAAGTATCAAATATAAGAAATAAGATTTTGACTGTAAGCTACTTATATATAAAAAAGCTTAAAACGTACTGTTCTAGACTTTCAATATTTTAATCGGAATAATCATCTAATTAATTTTCATCGATTTTGCAATAGCTTCTAATTCAAACACAAAAGCTCTTTTACTTACTGAGGGTGCATACGTGAAACCTTCAAAAACAATTAGTCTATTATTTTTTTTATCCACTACGGTATAATTTAAAAATGGACCTGCCATAAAATCATTTTTTACTTCCCATTTTCCACGAGTTTCATACGCTTTCTTACCATCTATAGTTGCATCAAATGTAAATGGAGTATATGCTTCTTCTGTGATCATATGCATCGTTTCTGGATCTGAACCAGGTATGAATTTTTTACCGATACTATCTCTTACAGCTATTATATTATCCGAAATTTTGCTTTCATCAGTCAAAGGAAGGGAATACACTAAAATATTATTACTCCCTGTTTTTGCAATTCCGCTCATTAAATGATTTCTTAACCAAAGAAATTCTCCTGTATCATCAACAGTTCTAAACTTTTTAGGTATTGTAAAAGTAACTCCTAAGTTACGTAGTGTTTTATATTGTGAATTGTCAACTTTATCTTTATTAAAAATTCTTTGTGTAAATTGAATGTCAGATTGGATAAAGATGTTTCTAATTTCATTTTTATGTTTTTGTAGAAGTTTTATGATGCTTTCATCATCCTTTGCTTGCACATAGACTATTGTTTGTGGTTGTGCATAAATATTTTTCTTTACAGTAAAACCCTCCTTTTCAGTTTCAGTAATAATTAAAATATTTCTACTGGCTTTCATCATAGAACTAAATCCATTTGGCGCAACTTGAGATACAGATAAGATATTTTCTGGCTGTGGTAAACCAACCATTAATTCTCCAAAAGAATTACGAACTTCGCTACCAACATCTCCTGTCCAATCACTAATCTTAGCAACAACCATTACTTTATTAATCTTGCCTATTGATTGCCTTAAAATCTTTTTATCAGTACCAATGCAAGACGATAATAAAAATGTAATTGTTAAAATTGAAAATATTTTTTTCATGAGTTTAGCTTTTAAAAATTTTAAGTTTCGTTCCAGGTTTTAACCTTTTAACTCTCCAAATATTGTTCCACTCTTTCGTTTTGTCTATAGAAATATTTTAAATTCTTTAGAACTGTTTAAAAGTGAGTCTCCTTCTTTGACTAAATAAATATAATATATACTTGTTTTAGATGACTTTTTAACCAGATTATTTGATTATTTTATTTGGTTAACAAACAAATTAAGGGATTTTCTTTGGAAAAATAGACAACCTTTGTCCTATCTTTAAACGATTATTTTTTAGTCCATTCCAACGTTTAAGACTGCTTACTCTTACGCCAAACTTACTCGCAATTTTTCCTAAATAATCTCCATTTTTAACTCTGTAGAGAATACGTTTATCCATTTCAAAATACTTAGGCAAAGGCTTTTCTCTTTTGCTTTCGTCTTCAGTAGCTAAAGCATAAATCTCTTTTTCTTTGTCTAAAAACTCAACTATTTTACTACTTGGTAATCTTACAGCGTAATCTCTATCTTTTATAAACGGAATAATATCTAATTTATAGGAAGGATTTAAAAAGGAAATTACCTCTTCATCAACCTGTATAATTTCAGAAATTTGATCGAAACTTATCGTTCTTTTAACACGAACTGTATCTGTTTGAAAATCAAAAAACTTTGGAAGCTCAGCATAAATTTTATGCTCATTTGAATATTCAAAAATATACATAGTTGCATAAAATGCGGGAACATAACCAGCTGTTTCTCTAGGTAAATAAGGTCTTATATTCCAATAATTTCGATAACCACCAGAACGTTTTATAGCCTTTCTTACATTTCCTGGTCCAGAATTATAGGCAGCTAAAGCCAAATCCCAATCTCCAAAAGTGGTATATAATTGATCTAAATATTTACACGCTGCAATGGTTGCTTTTACAGGATCTTGACGTTCATCAACATAAGAACTTACTTTTAAATCAAACTGTTTTCCTGTGCCATACATAAATTGCCACAAACCTGTAGCACCAACTCCCGATTTCACCTGTGGCCTTAATGCAGACTCGACAATTGCTAGGTACTTCATTTCCAATGGAATATCATATTGATCTAAATATCTCTCAAACATTGGAAAATAGTACTTTGCTTTTGCCATTAACTTTGGATAGTACTTTTTACGGTATAACAAATAACTATTGATTACTTTTTCTAAGGCAGGGTTGAAAGCTAAATTAAAAGGTGTTTTTTTATCTAAATCAAGAAGACGCTGTTTCAGTAAAGCGGTCGTTAAAATAATTTCAGAATTTCCAATAATATCTTTATCATCAATTACATACTCTAAAGTATCAATTAATGAAGAATTAAGCATTCGATCAACCAATAAACTATCAATCGTTTTTAAATCTGAATCTGAAAATAATTTAGGTTTTATACTTTTTTTGACAGCATTCTTAGAAATAAATAAAGTGTCGGTTCTAACGGTTATAATACTATCTTTTTCTTGTTGAGAAAAAACAGAAATACTGATAAGAAATAAGGTAAATAAAAATTTATTCATATATTATATCTCTAATTCTAAAGCGATTGGACAATGATCTGAATGCTTTGCTTCTGGTAAAATATATGCTCTTGATATTTTACTTTTTAAAGGCTCTGAAACCATTGCATAATCTAAACGCCAACCTTTATTATTTGCTCTAGAATTTGCTCTATAACTCCACCAAGAATATTCTTGTTTCTCTTGATTTAAATACCGAAAACTATCAATAAACCCACTATTAATAAAATTTCCCATCCAAGTTCTTTCCTCTGGTAAAAACCCTGAAACTCCTTTCATTTTTGGATTGTGAATATCAATCGCTTCATGACAAATATTGTAATCTCCACAGATCACTAAATTTGGTGTTTCTTGTTTTAAGTTATTGATATATTCCTGAAATTCATCCATATAATTAAACTTAAAATCGAGTCTCTCTGAATTTGTTCCTGAAGGTAAATACAAGCTCATCACAGAAACTTCATCAAAATCTACTCGTAAATTTCTTCCTTCAAAATCCATCGTTTCAATACCGGTTCCATATTCTATATGATTTGGTTTTTCTTTACAAAAAATAGCGACAGATGAATAGCCTTTTTTCTGTGCAGAAAACCAATAATGGTAGGGATACCCCGCATTTTCAAATTCAGAAAGATCTAATTGCTCTTTATGTGCTTTGGTTTCTTGAATACAGATTACATGCGGATTTGCGGCCTGCAACCAATCTAAAAAACCTTTTTTTAGAGCTGCTCTAATTCCGTTTACATTGTATGATATTATTTTCATCTAGTCTAAAAAAATTGGTTCTTTCAAAAAAATCCAGGTTATTTGAGTTTTTTCTCCAGTTTGTGTTTTAATTTTCCTCTTTCTTGGTGATAAAATCACAGCCAAACTAGCTGCAATTCCTGCACTTATAATTCTATTTTTTATATCGAGAAAATAATCAAAAAAGAAAATGAAACTAAGTGTTAAAACAAAAACGACTAAAAAAGATTTCTTTGCTAAATACTTCATTTTAAATACTCATTTCTGGAATTTCACCATTTACAATCAAAGTTCCTTCAGTTGCTTTCTGAATTTC
>JBNMNZ010000117.1:0-5704 GCA_051276605.1 Polaribacter sp.
GAATTTTATAATTATTTATTAATAGGTAAAGTTACCTTGAAGTTTGATCCTTTACCAACTATACTATTAACCCTTATTTTACCTCCTATTATATTTATTGAATCTTTTACAATTGTCAGTCCAAGTCCTGTTCCCTGAATTAAATCAACATTTTCACCACGGATAAAAGGCTTAAATATATTTTTAAGCTCTACTTTTGGAATTCCAATTCCATAATCTGTAATTGAAATAATTACGGCATTTTTTTCAGACAATAATTCAATTGTAACTTTATCAGCATCTGGAGAAAATTTGATAGCGTTACTAAGTAGGTTAATTAAAATATTTCTTCCTAATTTTTGATCAATAAAAATAGTACTATTTTTTAATTTTTTATTATCAATTATTATTATTTCGTGTGATTTTTTAGAAGAACTAGAAACTTCTTCAACGATATTATCAATAAACTTTCCAAGATTTGTATTTAAAGGCTTGTTTCTACTTTTCCCTGACTGAGCATAACCAATAATTAGCATATCATCTAATAGCCTTTTCATATGCATAACCTGATCTTCTATTTTACTTAGTTTTTCCTCTATCTTAATTGGTTCCATTTTAGACCAGTATTTTTTCATAGAGCCTGCAGCAAAAGTAATTGCAGATAAAGGAGTTCTAAATTCATGAGATGCTATTGAAACAAATCTCGATTTTAGTTCATTTAATTCTTTTTCCTTTTTTAATGTTTGATTTAACTTTAATGTTCTTTTTATTACCTTATTCTCTAGTTCGTTACGATAGCTAACTAATTCCGAAATGTCTTGTCCCACACCGAGTACACCAACTATTTTACCTTCGGCGTTTCTACGAGTAGATGAGTTTAATAATACTATTACCCGTTTTCCGTCTTTAGCAAATAGCGGAAACTCGTAGTTGGCAGTTTCTTTACCTAATAAAGCATCATCTAAGACTTGTTTTACTGACTCTCTGTAATCTTCTGTAATATATGTTTGTACTAGATCTTTTCCTAATACTTCGTTCTTGTTATATCCAGTAAGTTGTTCAGAGGTCTGATTCCATTCGTTTATCTGTCCTTTACTATTTATACCAAAAATAGGAGCATTTGCAGTTTCAATAAACTGTCGTAATTCTTCGACAATAGATTCTGTTTCACTACGATTTTTGGCTAGCTCGTTTTGGAAGGCAAGTTCTTTGCTCGTAATAAATAATTCATCTGCGCGTTTTTGCTTCTCTCTGTTTGCAAGTGCTAATTTATCTGCTTGTTCTTGTTTCTCTGCATTGCTAATAATTAGCTCATTTAACCGATTATCTTTATGAATTTCTAGTTCATCAATCGCTTTTGTTTGAGAGATTTTCAAAGACAACATAGAGGCTATTGTGTTTAGTAGAATCAAATCTTGATCAGAAAAGTAACCTTTCTCTGGGTGCTCAGAATCGATAATTCCGATTACATTTCCATCCGAAAGAACAGGCACTGTTATCTCTGAATATCGATATTCATCATCAACTGTATATCTATGGTCTTTTGAAGTGTCAGCAATGATCTCTCCAATTCCTGTAAGTGCAACATGTCCGCAAATACCCTCACCCATTTTTAATTTAATTGGATTTTGAATTTCTTGCGCTGTGGGGTTTTTGTTTCCATGAGCTGCACATTGATAAAGTTCTCCATCATCATTGATTAAATATATGATACAATCAGTGTATCCCAGCTTTCCAACGGCGTGTTTTGCAACAGACCATACAGAATCTTGCACCGAAGTAGCGTGCATTAGTATAGAACCAAATGCATTGATTGTTTCCAAAAAGTGCGAATTTCTCTCATTTTGAGATTTTTCTCTCATATTGTTAGGTTCTATATCGACATATAAAAAAAACTTTATCCATAAAATTCCTTAAATCAATTATCCGTTAAACTATTTCTAAATCAACCTTATTTTCGCCGAACTCTATAAACTCAGTAAATACAATTCCTTTCACAATTGTTATAAAAAAAAATAAAGAGTTTGATTCTCTAGGTAAAGATAAAGGTGAAAATAATTTTGAATGTGTTCACTGAAAAGTTAATGACATTATAGTCGTAACATTACAAATATACATTATTTAGTAGAAGGGTAAATGTTGTTTTGATAACCGCGGTTATGCTAACGCAGATATAATGTCGATTAAATACTGAAATAAGTAATGATTTTTAATTGGGTAAAAAAGTTTACATTTTTGCAATTGCAGCTTCTGCACATCGTTCTCCATCCATAGCAGCAGAAACAATTCCTCCTGCATAACCACCGCCTTCTCCACAAGGAAATAAACCTTCTATTTCTATATGTTCTAAATTTTCTTTTCTAGGAATATTTATAGGTGAGGAAGTTCTAGATTCTACACCAATAATATTTGCTTCATTGGTATAATAACCATGCATTTTTTGCCCAAATGCAGCAAACCCTTTGCGTAATCTTCCTCCGATAATTTTTGGTAATAAAGAATGTAAAGGAGCAGATTTTAATCCTGGTTGATAAGAGCAATCATTTAATTCTGTAGATAACTTACCGTCAACAAAATCAACCAATCTTTGCGCTGGTGCAGTTTGAGTTCTTCCTCCAGCCAAAAAAGCAATCTTCTCTAAATCTTTCTGAAATTCTAATCCTTTTAAAGTACCAAATTTTTCGTATTTTTTGAAGTCCTTATCGATATCTAATTCTACAACAATTCCTGAGTTTGCAAACTTATTATTCCTCCTTGAAGGAGACATTCCATTTACAACAACCTCACCGCTTGCTGTAGCTGCAGGTACAATAAAACCTCCAGGACACATACAAAAAGAATACACGCCTCTATTATTTACTTGATTTACCAAACTGTAAGCAGCAGCAGGAAGCAATTCGTCTCTTTCACCAGAACAGTGGTATTGAATTTGATCTATTATTTCTTGGGGATGTTCAACCCGAACACCCATTGCAAAAGACTTTGCCTTTAACACAATCTCTTTTTTGTCTAACAATTCATAAACATCTCTAGCAGAATGTCCTGTGGCTAAAATAACTGAATTTACAGCTATTTCTTGTCCGTTTTGAAGTTGAATAGCCTGTAGTTTTTTGTTTTTAATGATGAAGTCTATAACTTTAGTTTCAAAATGAATTTCTCCACCAAATTTTAATATATTTTCGCGAATATTTTGAATAATTTTAGGTAATTTATTCGTGCCAATATGAGGATGAGCATCTACTAAAATTTGCTCTGTGGCTCCATGAAAAACGAGATTTTCAAAAATACGTCTAACATCACCACGTTTTAAACTTCTAGTATAAAGTTTACCATCAGAATACGTACCTGCACCACCTTCACCAAAACAATAATTAGAGTCTTCATTTACGAGATGATCTTGATTGATGGCTTTTATGTCTCTTCTTCGATCTTGAACATTTTTTCCTCGTTCTAAAACTATTGGTTTGTAACCTAATTCGATGCAACGCAAAGCGGCATACATTCCTGCGGGACCAAAGCCAATAATATGAATTTCTTTTGCATTAGAGACATCTTTATAGTCAAAAATATAGTCAGACTTTTCAGGAACTTGTTCGCTAATATAAACGGCAACTTTATAGTTAAATATGATATCCTTTTTACGAGCATCAATAGATTTTCTTAATATTTTTATAGCAGAAATCTCTGAAGCATGGACTTTAAGTTGTTTTGAAGCTTTGTGTAAAAGAATATTTTCTTTACGTTCTTCTACTAAATTTACTCGAAGTTGAATGTCTTTAACCATGCAGTAAAATTACAAAATTAAAGAGCTTTTAGCTTGTCTAAAATTAATTTATATTCGATAATACTTTCTTTACAAATTGGTATTATAAAATTTAATTTTTCTTTTATAATTTCTTCACTCCCTTTTTCTTGTGCATCCATTTCAAGTTCTGTAATTTTATCAAGGCATTTTACGCCCATTAAACCAAAAGATGATTTTAAAAAATGACAAATCTCTCTTACAGACTCATAATTAACAGTAGTAATACTTTCTTCTAAAGTGGCTACTCTTGGAGTCGTATCTGATATGTATACTCCAATAAGCTGTGTAAGGAAATCCTTATCAGTTGCAAAGTATTCTTTAAGTGAAGTTAAATTAACAATATTACTTGTTAATATTTCTTGAATGTTCATCTTTTTTATAATTGAAATTGGGAGTTGCCGTTGTTTTAAATATCCGTAAATATAATTAAAAACTATTAGTTCCATTTTAATAGTTTTTTAAAATATTTTGACTTAACAATATAAGCAAAAAAAATAATTCTATTTTATGACTCCTTTTAAAATTTCGTTTATAAAAAGATGAATATCTACTAATTTAAAAAAAGCGCAGTACTTTATTTAGACTTCTTTAGGAGTATTTTTTATAGTATGTTTAAGTAATGGTCATATTTTAATAAACAAAATAGAAAGTTGAAAACATAGGATTTAGTACCTTTACGTAAAATAAATTTTCATGCGTAAAATTATATTATTTTGTCTTTTATTGTTAATGATTTCTTGTGCTGTTAAAAAACCTCTTTTTGAAGAGTTATCCAATATAAAAATAGCAAGAGATGTTTATGGAGTTCCACATATTATAGCAAAAACAGATGCAGAGGTGGCTTATGGTTTAGCTTGGGTACAATGTGAAGACGATTTTATAACGATGCAAGAACTCATGGCAGCTTGTAAAGGTTTACTTGGAGAAATTAAAGGGAAAGAGGGTTTGGTCGCCGATTTCGCAATTAAGTTTATGGGCTTAAAAGAAATTGCAGAAACCAAATATAACACTGATGTTACTGGAGATTTTAAAATTTATTTAGAAAGTTTTGTTGATGGTGTAAATGCATTTGCAAAACTAAATCCTGATAAAGTTTTATTAGATGAACTTTTTCCGATAAAAGGATCTGATATTATTACAGGATATTTATTAGGAAACCTTGAAATCTCTCATGCCGGAAAAGATTTAATGAAAATTTTAGATGGCACAATTATTAAATATTTAAAGTCTGACGTTCCTAAAGGTTCGAATGCTTTTGCCATTTCTAAAAATAAAACTACAGATAACAAAACCTATTTAGCAATCAATGCCCATCAGCCTCTAGAAGGTTGGTATTCTTGGTATGAAGCACATCTAATATCTGAGGAAGGACTTAATATTCTAGGAGGAACTTTTGCTGGCGGAATTTGTATTTTTCATGGAGTAAATGAAAATTTAGGTTGGGCACATACTGTTAATCATGCAGATTTTTCTGATGTATATCAATTGGAAATGCATCCAACAAAAGAAAATTTTTACAAGTTTGATGATCAATGGTTAGAGCTTAAAGAAAAAATATATACTTCAAAGTTAAAAATTGCAGGCATTTTTAAAGTTCCAGTTAAGAGAACAATTTACAAAAGTAAATATGGCCCAACATTTAAAACTGATGAGGGTGTTTTTGCTTGGAGATTTATGGTGGGTAAAACCATAAAAATGGCAGAACAATGGTACAGAATGAACAAAGCTAAAAACTTTAATGAGTTTAAAAAAGCTTTAGAAATTAGGGGTTTAGCTTCTTTAAATATTGTGTATGCAGATAAAGAAGACAATATTTATTATTTAAGTAATGGGCGTTTTCCAAATAGAAATCCAAATTACGATTGGAGTAAAGTGGTGGTTGGAAATACATCAAAAACTTTATGGAATGATGATATCATT
>JBNMNZ010000118.1:0-5699 GCA_051276605.1 Polaribacter sp.
TCTATCTAACAGTTCTACTTTCTTCAGGAATTTGATAACCTTGCTGTGTTAAATCTCCATCTACTTCTCCTCCTAATTTATCTTTTCTTCTATCTAAATATATTTCTTCGTAATCTTTCGTGTAATGAGGTGATGTGACTACATTTAAATCGAATTTTAAAGTACTAAAAATATCTTTTTCGGTGTTTGCTACAATGGTAATATAGAATTCTACGTATCCGATATTTTTAGCACTATCATAATTCACTGTGATAAAACCAAAATCATCTTTACCAATAGAGGAAGATGGAAAATCTACCTCTATACAGCCACAAGATGCTTGTACATCATAAATAATTAAAGGTACATCACCTCTGTTGTAAAATTTATATGATGATGTTAATTCTGATCCACGCAATATTGGATAGTAATTACGCACAGGGTCTATAATTTCCATTTTAGTCTTTTCAACGGTTTCAATACTTGGTTTTCTTACATCACAGGAATAAGAAATTAATGCTATTAACAGAATCCAATATATATTTTTCATTAATGTAAATTTTAATTTTTTTTAATTAAATATAATTTCATCACAAGCTAAAGCATTTTTACCAGAAATATTATGTTTATTAATTTTAACGATAAAAATGTTTGGTAATTGTTTATCATCAAATTTACTAGGCAAATCAATAGACACTTCTTTTTTTCCTAAACCGACTTTATTTATTGGAATACTTATTTTTTTAATTAAATTATAATTGATGTCTAATATATCAATTACACTGGGGTAATAAATAGCGTGTTTTATATCTTGTAAAAAAGAAAATGTAATTTTTTTTGACTTTTTAATATGTTTTTTTTCAATTTTTAAAGTCAAATCATCTATTGAGCTAATGTGCCAGTTTGTATTGTATGCATTTAACCCAAAAGTACCGTCATTTAAAACTGATGTATCCGTATAATCTTCATCTAACTTTGATAAAACTTCAAAAGGTTTTTTATAGAAATAATGTTTTCTTTTATGATAATTGTAAATAGATTTTTTCCAGCTTTTTACGTATTCATCTATTTCATATTTCACCTCATTATATGTTTTTAGATTAGCAGATTTACTAAAAGTGGTTAATCTATCGAGCAACTTTGCAACTTCATTTTTTACAATTATTTCTTCATTATTATTTATAGTTGCAAATCCGTAATCTCCAATTCCATTATCGACCATTACTTCTAATTTTAAAAAAGTAAGAGCAGTTGCAATTTTTAGAAAATCTTTATCATATTTATTTCTTTCTGTAATTGAATCAAACTTATCATAAAAACGAAAAAACACTTTTGGATCTAAATATTTTTTCACAGATTGCTCAATACCACTGTAAATGCTTAACTCTTTTTTATTGGCCAAAAAAGAGTTATTAATAGATAAATAATAATTTGTTAGTACATCAGCCAATTTAGTTGGAAATTTTTCATGAAAATAAGTGCTAATTTCCTCATCTACATTAATATCTGTATCCCACAATAATTTTGCAAAAATGGTCGCCTTTAAGTCTTGAAAAGTGCTGTATTGGTATTCACTTCCGTGTAAGAAAACGCCATTAATTCCTAATTCTTTATACAATTTTAAGTTTTTCTGAGTGACTTTTAATGATGGATACATATCAAAATAATTATCAAAATTCACAGCATAATCCCAAATATATACGTTTTCTAAATACTTTCTCCACCTTTTAATATCGTATTTAAATTCTTTAAAATCTTTTGTATCTTCTAATGGAACCCCTTTTTGTATTGCAATTGTACTATAGAATAGACCTACATTACTTGCCGCTTTAAATGGTGGAATTTCCTTAACAGTTAAATAGGCAGTTGTAAAAAATGACAGTTTTTCATGATTTCTAGCCAAGCTATTTAAAAAGTTAAATACAGCAGGAGCTGCATCCTCAGAAGTGTTTCCAACTGCTTTACATTTATCACAAGTACAGACAATAGTATTATCATTTGGCAAAATCATGTACTTGTTAAGTGCATGATCACTGGCATAAATATCTCCTATTTTTTCATTCAAAAACTTAAATAAACTATCGCTTGTAAAACAATATTGATTCTTAACTCTTTTATTACCTAGTTTAGCATAAGCAGATTCGGGTAAATTATATTCTTTAAGAACCTTAGAAATATTGTGTCCCCATATTCCCCATTCTAATTCAAGATAGTTTGTCTTGTTCCATGCTCTAAAATCAGAGTTAAAATTAGAGGAGAAATAAGGCTCTCTGTATTTAAAATCTGGCGAAGAACAATGATTAAATGTATCAGGTATATCTAGTTTGTTTTGAACTGTGTTTTCTATTCCTTTTTTAATCTTTTCTTCAAAATTTAAAGCCGTATATTTTTTAAAAAAAGCATTAATTCCAAACACTAAATTCTTATCAGTAGTTGCTTTGATAGTTATATTTCTATCTTTTTTTAAAATACAATAACTTTCTTTTTGAGTAGTGTCTACTCTTAAAATAATATAATTATGGTTATTATTTATGTCATCACTTCTCTCAATCTTTAAATATTGACCTGTAACATTTTTAAAGTTTTCATTAAACTTATTTGCAACACTATTTAAAAGAACATCTGCAGAAAGTGGAATGCTTATTTTAGGATATATTTTGTGTTCTTGAGAGTATAAAGTTACTTTTTTCTGAGCATAAGAATAAAGGCTAAAAAAAACAATAAATATGTATATATACCTTTTTAATATCATTTAGTGAATCTTTATAAATACTTGCTAAAATTTAGTTATAAGTGAAATTGATAAGTTGTATTGGTTTGTAAAATTAACTCGTTCAATTATACTGTCTACAATTGATTGATTACTTTGAAAGTTAATCCAAGTTCCATCTATTACTATTGATGTTCTTGGAGACATCGTATATTTGTAACCAGCCCCAATCATAACATTTGTGAAATTTAAAAACGTATTTGTTTGAAATTCTAATTGTTGATCAAAAGGAGCACTACCTCCAGAAACAATTAGAGAAAAATAATCTTTTCGTTGATTTACATTTATTCTTGCTTGAACCATTACGTTCGTATACGTAAAGTTTTCTTTAGTCGTAGGAATATAGTTACCATTAACATCAAGTACAAAAAGACCATTAAAAGGATCCGTTTCATAAAATTGAACAGAACTATTCATCAAAGATAACCTAGCATTAACAAAAATATCTTCCCAAGTTTTAGCCGCACCTAATTTTAATGAAAAATAATTTTGGCTATTTTGTAACCTGTCAAAGCTTACACCAACTTGTGCTTCATAACCACCCTTCAAACCTTTATACCCATTTGCATAGAGTTTAACTTTTGGAAAGAATTTAGAACCAAGCAAAAAACCAGCATCTGCATACAATTTTTCTGTAAAAACTCTAGATAAATTTATACCTCCTTGAACTCCAACACCAGATCTTCTTGCAGCATAGTTTACATCCGCACCATAGGTGTTTTTACCATTAGTTTTTCTATAAGTAATACTTGCCAAAGAAGTACTAAAGGCAATAGAATCAGAACTCGCTTGTAAATAAGTAACTGCAACTTCGTTTTTTAGCACTCCTACTCTTATCGTTTCTAATGTTTGTTTCCATTCAATTTCTTCGAAAGGATTTTCTAACTCTCTAAATTTTTGATAATAGTAAGCAGAATCATATTGCTTTTTTAACTCAAATACAAGTCCTTTTTTAAATTTCAAGAAATTATCATTAGGATATTTTTTTAATTTTTGATTAATAATTTCTAAAGCTTCATCATTTGGTTTTTGAATTATATATAAATTTATCATCCTTTGTAAAGAATAAATTTCTTTATGATTTAGAGAGTCTGAAGTATTATAGTTTATCAAAGCTTCATCTATTAAGCCTTCCTCTTCTTGATTTCTTGCTCTAAACCATAATACTTCGGCTAAAGAGTTTTTAATTTTTCTATCGTATTTGTATATGGTTTCTAATGAATCTAAAACAGCAATAGACTCATCATATTGCTTATTTTGTGCTAGTAAATTAGAAAGTTTTAACTTAAAGTTTTTGTTTTTAGGATGAAAACTTAATGCAGTTTTACTATAATCTATTCCTTTTTGAAAATCTGATAATGCAGAAGAGGCATTAATTGCGATTCCTAACAACCTTTTGTTATTATTTTCTCTTGTTAAACCATCTTCTATTATTGGTATTACTTTGCTATATCTTTGTTCTTTCATTAAAAATGTAGCGTAAGCCTCTATTTGACTTACATAGATTGAAGGATATTTTAAGCTTTGAGGTTCTTTTTGTTCAAGACTTCGTGTAATGTCTAAAGCATCATCAAACAATTCCATTTTTTGATATAAGGTAGATTTCCTCAATAAATAATCTGGATTTTCAGGTTCTAACCCAATTAATTTATCAATTTGATTTGTTGCTTCGTCATATCTCTCTAGTGCTAAGAGAATACCAAATATCTGTTGTTCTGCTGGTTTTGTAAATTCTTCTGATGAAACTAATTCCTCCAAGATAGGAAGTGCAAGACTGTATTGTTTATTTTCCGCATATAACTTTGCTCTATCATACATAATTCTATTGCGTTGATAGGTTATATCTGAGTCATCTGGAAATTTCTCATAATTTGTAAGTACTTTTTGTTCAAACCTTTCTTTATCTTTTATAGGTTTGTAAAGCTCCATTTCTTGAATCAATAAATTTTTATTATTAGGATTCTTTTTCAATGCCTTTTTTAAAAAATATTCTGCATCAACGTTATAGCCTTTTCCTAAAGCATTTTTTATAACATAGTCTTGTGATACTGAATTACCATTTAACTCAACTAATTTTTTATTTACTTCATAAGAATCATTGTATTCATTAAATCCTGCAGATTGCTGCATCAAATACGGTAATGTTCTAGAACGGATGTCCTGTAATTTGTCTGGGAATTTGGTTTCGTCTAATATATTTATGTAAGCAATTGCTTGAGCATGCCTTCCTAATTCTTCCAGTAAACCAATCTTTTTTTCTACTAATTGAAGATCATAAGGCATTTCTAATAAAGATCTATTCGTGTATTGTAAAGCTGCATCTGGATTTCCTTTTAACAATTCGTTTTTAATAATACCTAAATAAGCATCTTTATTTGCAGGGTTTTCATCTATAATAGTTTTATAAATTTGATTGGCATCATCATAGTTCTTGCCCTTAAGAGCTTCGCTAGCATCGTCAAGTCGAATGTAATTAAATTGTTCTTTTATTTCTGTATCATTAGGATACAGATCATATAATCTTTTTAAAGATCTTTCTGCTTCTTCAAAATTCCCCATTTCTTTATAAATGGTAATTTTACGAAGCCACCAAGCTCTACTATAGGGTGTTATTTCTAAAAGTTCATTTACAAAACAGATTGCATCAGAATACCTATTTGTGGCTTGTTCAATATTCACTAAATACTTTAGGATACTAATATCTTTTCTGTTTTTTAGGTATACTTGTTTTAAAACATATCTAGCAGTATCATATTTACCCAATTGTAAATTGGCTTTTCCTAAAAGTGTTTTTAAATCTAAGTCTTCAGGAGCTATCTGTAGACCTCTCCAACTCATTTTTGCAGCTTTGGTGAAATTTTGTTCAGCAATATCTTTTTTTGCTTCTTCGAAATATAAACCTGAAGTAGTAAATACTTGAGAATACATATTTAAGTGCGATAAAATAATT